>JBDRFO010000066.1:0-15846 GCA_043818655.1 Chloroflexota bacterium | reverse complement strand
ATATCGATCTCCCTGCCCCCGACAAAGGGGCAGGGAGATCATTTTCCCACGAATCACCGTTACAGACTGTCCAGATACGAAAAATAATGTCTCCTGAAAAGCCTGTATTTTTTCGTTTTTACGCTCACATGTGATAATATTATATCTATGAAGAGACCAGTTATGAAATATGGCATCACCTTATCTGTCCTTGCCCTGATCACATCACTGTTTGCGGGCTGCTTCTCGATCGGGATAACCCCGAAGACACCCCCCCAAGCGTCGCCGATAACGCCGTCTGTTTCCCCGGCACCGCTTGCCCCCGGCTGGGTACCATCACAAGCCCCCGTGAGTAATGCCGCCCTGCCTGATATGGTCGCGGTTGTGGACAGGGTAAAACCTTCGGTCGTGGTGATTGATGTAATCGCCAGAGGCTACGATATCTTTAACTTTCCGGTTACCCAGGAGGGGGCCGGCTCCGGCTGGATTGTCGACTCTGACGGTCTGATTGTCACCAACAACCATGTGGTCTCAGGGGCACAGGAGATTAATGTTACCCTGAGTGACGGCCGCAGCTTTGAGGCACAAGAGGTATCCACAGACCCCCTGAGCGACCTCGCTGTCATCAAGATTGACGCCACCGGACTGCCCGCAGCCAGGGTGGGGGATTCCTCCGACTTAAAGGTAGGGACACTGGTTGCCGCCATCGGTAACGCCCTGGGGCGGGGCATCAGTATGACGGGAGGCTGGATAAGCCGGCTTGACGTCTCTATTGACGCATCAGGAGGGCAAACCCTCTACGATCTGATCGAAACGGATGCGGCAATCAACCCCGGCAACAGCGGCGGCCCTCTGGTTAACATGGCAGGAGAGGTGATCGGCATTACCAGCGCCAAGCTGGTTGACGTCGATGTTGAGGGGATTGGCTATGCCATCGCCAGCAACACCGCCATGCCAATTATCTCGGAGTTGATTACAAAGGGCTACGTCGTCCGCCCCTGGTTTGGCATCTCGTTGCGAACGGTAAACCAGGGTATCGCCAGCAGATACGGACTATCGGTAGACAGGAGTGCACTTATCGTCCAGATTGCCGACAATAGTCCGGCGACGGATGCCGGTCTGAAACTGGGCGATGTGATCGTCAGTGCTGGCGACCAGGAGATAACCAACGCCGATGAGATGGTGCAGGCAATTTATGCCAGTAAGATCAGCCAACAGGTGAGGATAACCTACTGGCGGGAAAACAAGCAGCAGACCACCGGGCTAATCCCGGTCGAAAAACCACGCCCTTAGCCCATCTTCTTCACCGCAAGGTCAATGCTGTGCCCTGAGAGCTTGAAACTTCCACTGTATGCGCCTTCAGCGGATGTCCCATGGACAAGCTCAGAGGATAACGTCTCCTGCCGAATATAGCTGCTGAAATCAGCCATTACCTGCTGAAGATACGCATCCCCCTGGTAGTACGTCACAATACGGTCAGCAATATCAAACTTCGCCTCGCGGCGCATGGTTTGTAATCGGTGCACAATTTCCCGTGCCATGCCCTCAGCAAGAAGCTCCGGGGAAATCACGGTGGGTATCGCCACCGCGTAATCCCCCTCAGCAGTAATCGCATATTCGTCCGGGTTCAGCCCGTCCGTATCCTTAAGGAACCTGATCTCTTTGACATTAAGCTCCTCAAGAACAGGCTGGAGCATCCTTTTCAAACCCTCTTCTTCCCGATGCGAACCAAGCTTCACCAGGCTCACGGCAAGAGGCTGGCGCACCCTGATACCAGCCTGGCTTCGCGCCGCCCGCCCCAGGCTTGATACATTCATGGCAAGCCGCATATCATTATTCAGTTCCCCATCTACCTTGCTCATATCAGCCACCGGGAAATCCGTCAGGTGCACACTCTCCGGGGCATCGGGGAAGACACTCAGCATCAGGTTATGGTAAAGCTCCTCGGCGAGAAATGGCATAAACGGAGCAAGCAGCTTGGATAACGTCACCAGACACTCATAAAGCGTGTGATAGGCGGATAGCTTGTCGGCATCGCTCTCACTCTTCCAGAAGCGTCGGCGGCTGCGCCTGACGTACCAGTTGGACAGGTCGTTCACAAAGGTCGCAATCTTCCTGCCGGCGGTCGTCGGGTTGTATGCCGCCAGCTCTTTGTCCACATCGGCAACAAGCTCGTTAAGCTCGGAGATAATCCAGCGGTCAAGCTCTGATTCCGGTGCCGCATCCGGCCTGACCTCAGGGGTGAAGTTATCAATGTTGGCATAGGTGACGAAGAACGAGTAAACATTCCACAGCGTCAGGACGAAGCGGCGGACAATATCCGCCACCATGTCCTCAGAGAAGCGGCGCGCATTGCCCGGCGGTGTGGCGGTAAGACAATACCAGCGCAGCGGGTCCGCCCCGAATTTATTGATGATGACCCAGGGCTCAACCGCATTGCCCCGGCTCTTGCTCATCTTCTCCCCTTTAGCGTCAAGAATATGACCCAGGGAGATGACATTCCGGTAGGAAATATCGTCAAAGAGCATGGTGGATTCGGCATGAAGACTATAGAACCAGCCGCGGGTCTGGTCAACCGCCTCGCAGATAAAATCAGCCGGGAACAGTTCTTTGCGGAATTCTTCCTGGTGCTCAAACGGGTAGTGATACTGTGCAAACGGCATGGCGCCTGAGTCAAACCAGCAGTCAATCACCTCACTCTGCCGGTGCATCCTGCCGCCGCATTTCGCACAGTCAAAGGTTATCGCATCAACAAAGGGACGGTGCAGGTCAAGCGGCTCTTTGAATCCCGCCAGCCCCCTTTTCTGTCTTAAGTCCTCAATACTGCCGGCACACTCCAGGCTGCCGCAGGACTCGCAGCGCCAGACGGGCAGCGGTGTTCCCCAGTAGCGCTCACGGGAAAAAGCCCAGTCCACGTTGTTTTGCAGCCAGTCACCAAAGCGGCCGTACTTGATGTAGTCCGGGTACCAGCCTATTTTCTCATTTCCGGAGATGAGCGCCTCCTTTTTTGCCGTGGTGCGAATATACCAGCTTTGCTTGGCGTAGTAGAGAAGGGGTGTCCCGCAGCGCCAGCAGAAGGGATAGGTATGACGAATCTTCTCCGCCTTAAAGAGAAGTCCTCTCTCCTTCAGGTTTTCAATAATAAGAGGGTCAGCCTCTTTGACAAACCTGCCGGCAAAGGGATAGGTGCCGGTCATCCTGCCCTGCAAATCTACCGGCTGAACAAAATACAGACCGAATTTTATGCCGGCATCGTAGTCATCCTCACCAAAGGCAGGTGCGGTATGGACGACACCCGTTCCTTCATCCATGGTGACATAGTCAGTGGCAATGACCGGATAGGTCAGTTTAACACCTTTCTCTGTAGCCTCAGATGAGTCTTGCCCTCCCTTCCCTTCGGTTGCTGTTTTACCCAACGAAACACCGTATTTAAGGGGGTTAAAGAGAGGCTCATACTGTAAGCCAACCATCTTACTACCTGCAATTTTAGCGACAATTTCAGCATCACCCAGCCCCACCACCGCCAGCCTGGCTTCGGCCAGTATGAGATACCCACCTTCCATTCTCACAACGGCATATTCCGCATCAGCGTCAATGGCAAGTGCCGTGTTGCCCGGTAGCGTCCACGGAGTGGTTGTCCATGCCAGCAGATAAACCGGGAATTCACCGAGAGATAGTTCCACAGCAGCAACAACAGCTTCAGCAGCCTTCAATTTACTCTCAAATGCCTCTTTAGATTGCTCAGTCAGTTTGAACTTTATGTAAACTGAAGGGTCCTCCGTGTCATCGCGGTAGCCCAGGGCGACCTCGTGAGAACTGAGGGAGGTGCCGCAGCGCGGGCAGTGGGGTGTTACCCGGTAGCCCTGATAGATCAATCCCTTATCCCACATCGCCTTAATCGCCCACCAGCAGCTTTCAACATAGCCGTTATCCATGGTGATGTAGGGATGCTCAAGGTCAACCCAGAAAGCGATGCGCTCGGTTAAGGCGTCCCATTCCTTCACGTAACGAAAGACACTCTCACGACATTTAGCATTGAACTCGGCAATACCAAACTTCTCAATATCCCCTTTGTTCGTAAAGCCAAGCTCTTTCTCCACCTCAAGCTCAACGGGTAAGCCGTGGGTATCCCAGCCGGCAATACGCGGCGTGTAATAGCCCTTCATGGTTTTATAGCGCGGCATGACATCCTTGAAAACGCGCGCCAGAACGTGATGGATACCAGGGTGCCCGTTTGCCGTCGGCGGCCCCTCGTAGAAATTAAAGCGTTGTTTGCCCTTACGTGCTTCAATACTTTTCGCGAAGATTTTTCTTTCCTTCCAGAACTCCAGTATCTTTTCCTCGATTTTCGGAAAGCTCGCACGGTTATTTACTGTCTGAAACATTGAAAACCCCCTAAATACAAAAATCCCATCCCCTGAGGGACGGGACAAAGCTCCCGCGGTACCACCCTGATTCCCTTACGTAAAGCAAGGGCAACTCTTCGAGGCACTTTACATGCCCTGCCCGTGATAACGGTTGACAAACCCGGCCAGTTCTACTCGGCAATACCTTTCGGCTGGCGGCTCAGGAGTGATTTTCAGCAGGAAGAGGCATCTGCTTGCACCCTACCAGACTCGCTAAAGCACTCTTTTTACTGCCTACTCTTCTCCGTCACAGCTTTTACGCAGAAAGAATAACATAAAGTAAACAGGGAAATCAATAGGCATCAAGCACCCCATCATGAAACTCTACCGCCTATCATAATTACTTACGTGCGTATGTAAGGATTATAGCTCTAACGAAGCATAGTTCAGCAACAGCCAGACGATTGCTCTAGCAAGAAATGCCGCCTTAACAGGAACGCATGGTAACAAGGGTGTTTGGAGTTGGAAAGGTATGCTCTACCGATAAAACCGTTATCTTACTCCGGCAGAATGACCACCTTGCGGGCTTCGCCCTCACCGATGCTCTTGGTCGTAACATGAGGCTGGTCGGTAAGCGTAATATGAATAATACGCCGCTCATCGGGAGGCATGGGCTCCAAGGTAAAAGGTATCCCGTTTGCTCTTACCTGATCCGCAAGACGCAGGGCAAGGGCGCTCAGTGATTCATAGCGCTGCTTTTTGTAGCCCTCAATATCAATCGTCAACGGCACAAGCCGGCGTGCCTTGTGCGCCATGATAAGACGGACAATATACTGCAGACAGGACAGCGTCTGCCCGCGCCTTCCAATGAGGATGCCCAGATCCTGACCGCTAAGATTGAAATCAAATGAGGGAGACATGCCTTCTTCCGGAGAAGACTCCGTCGCAACGGAAACAGAAGCCGTAACCCCCAGCAGGGAAAGAAGCTCCGCGACAACCCCCGTGGTTGTTTCCAGAGTGTCACGATCCAAATCTTCCGGCATAGAGTCAGGAAGGTCAGATGCCTCCTTTAGCTCAACAATGATCCTGGCTTCTTCTGTGCCGAGACCCAGGATACCGTGCCTACCTTCCTTTAGAACGGTTACCTTTATTTCTTCTCGACTGACGTTTAGACGTGCCAGTGCGTTTTGTACTGCTTCTTCTACTGTCTTGCCGCTTATTTCCAGACTCTTCATCATCATTCATGCCTTCTTCTTGCGCAGTATTTACCTCGGCGGTCTCGGTAGCAACCGGGGCAGGTTTTGAAATCATGGGAGACATACGTCTTACCGGACTTTTCTTAAAACTCTCAAGGGGGTTACTCAAGGTAATCTTGGCGAGACCACCCAACCCGGTGATAAAATACTGCGTCACAATCGTAATCATATTTGAAGCTACCCAGTAGAGGGCAAGGCCGCTCGGGAACGAGAGTGTCAGGACCGAAAACATCAGCGGCATTGACCACAGCATCATACGTTGCTGTGATCGTTGTTGCGGATCCGCCGATATCGTTTCGATCTGCTTCTGCTGCACCCACATGGTCACCCCGACAAGGATGGGCAACACCCAGATTTTATCGGGCAGTGCCAGGTCCAGCCACAAAAAACTGCGGGGCGGCGGCAACCTGGAGTAAAGTACCGGCCAGGAGTAGAGATACTGCGAGAGCTCAAGAAAATCTTCCGGGAGTATCGCCAGAACACGCGAAATAGACTGGTAGAGAGCAATCCATACCGGCAACTGAAGCATCACCGGTAAAAGGCAGCCGGCAGGGCTAACACCCATCTGCTTATAGAGCGCCACCTGCTCTTTCATCATCCTCTGTCTGTCATTACCATACTTCTTCTGAAGCTCGGCCATTTTCGGCTGTATTTCCTGCATGGCTTTTGTTGATCTCAGCTGTTTCATGCTGAGTGGTTGCGTCAGCCCTTTAATGACAATAGTCAACGCAATAATAGCCAGTCCGAAATTATTGAACAGGTAATGCGACAGCACAAGCAAAATGTTTGTTACTGGCTGTATCGCGACTAATTTCCATACTCCCCCAATAAGATCTGCCAATTAACCTTACCTCACTTAGATTTTAACGAGAAACTCGGCCACACCTCGGCCCCTCTTGAGTTAAGTGCATAGATCTTCTCTGGTTTCCCTGTATGAATATAAATGTTTCCACCAGCGGTAGAAAGCGGGGCATCCACAATTGCCGCCAGGTCTTTCAGCTCAACCTCCCGATTCACGCTGGTGGCAATCGTATACAGCCGTCCTTCCTGAGGAATAACAACAACAGAGTTATCCACCAGCACCGGTGAGGAACTGATGTACTTGCCCAGGTCAAGTACCCCCAGATCACGCCCCGTCGCCGCATCGCAGATATAAACATTACCATCCAGACAGGGGGCATAAATAATATCCCCGCTGGCTAAAGCGCTTGCCCAGAAGCCTTTTGTGGCCATAAACTGCCACTTCATCTTGCCGCTATCAGCCTCAATCGCATAAAAAGTCTTGCTGTAAGAGCCAGCATAAACAACGCCCTCGTAAACCAGAGGCTTGGCGACAATCGCCCCATCAGCTTGAAAGTGCCACTTTTCGCTTCCGGAGGCAGTATCCAGGGCATAGATTTTATTATCAAAAGAGCCGATATACAGGGTATCGCCGCTTAGCACCGGCGTTCCCCATATCTGGGCACCGGTTTGGAATTCCCATTTCTTTTCCCCGTTGCGCGCATCCAGAGCGTAGACATAACCATTGGAACAGCCGAAATAGACCCTACCCTGAGATACAACGGTGCTGCCAATGATCGCACCATCAAGGTGTCCCTGTGCAGGATATATCCATCTCGGTTCAATCTTATCAGCAGGAAAGGCAAAGACCCTCCCAGTCTCTTTACCCCCGGCGAGGATATAAGTGCCGATATAAACCGAATCTTCATCCAGGGCTGGTGTCCCGTAGATGGCGACTGTTTTTGGCGGAGAGAAGAAGCCCCCGGATTCCGTGCTTTCCGGGGTAACCGACCATAACTGAGCACCGCTGGAAGCATCAAGCGCGATTAGATTTCCTGCCCTGGTGCCCAAAAACAGGGCATCGTTCCCAACGGCGACCCCCGACCATCCCTTTAAGGTCGCCCCGCTGCAGCCAGATAAAACTGTCCCGCCTAACAGCAGAAATACCAAGAGGATAACGGCAATTTTTCTCCCGGATATGATGTTATTTCTTTTAACCTGCACTTAAATGCTCCCTAAATTCTCCCCGTTAAGGTACGGGGTCATAACCTCCCTCATGAAAGGGGTGACAACGTATCAGCCGGCGAACTCCAAGCCAGATTCCTCTGGTAATCCCGTATTTGGCAATGGATTCGTATGTGTACTCCGAACAAGTAGGTAAAAAGCGACAGCACGGCGGTCTTGACCGTGATATGGTTATCTGGTAAAGCCTAATTAACTTTAAGGCGAATTTCTTCATCTTTCTTTTCCATGAGATGTGCCCTCGCCAGGAGATCCGCAACAGATTTCTGAAGCTCGCTAAATTTCACTTCAGCTGCCGCCGCCCGAATAACAAAAACAATATCCCACCCCGTATCAAGGGGCGTCAGCCTCAGTATTTCCCCAAGCCGTCTTCTTACCCGGTTTCTGGTGACAGCATGCCCCACTTTCTTGCTTATCGTGAAACCATAGCGACTTATCGCAAGCCCGTTACGCATAATCCGCATCACGATGAAAGGTGATGCCCAGAATCTGTCCTGACGGTAAACCTGCAGATACTGCTTCGATCGCGTAAGACGGCCTTTCCCTTTCGTTGCTGTCATAAATTTTATGTCTCAAGGAATCTACCCACCATAATTGTCCATTAAAAAAACAGCGCCAGATTGCTGTCAGGAAACCCGCAGCATTAAACGGTCGTGAGTTTCTTCCTTCCCTTGAAGCGTCTGGCACTAAGCACGGCACGGCCGCCTTTAGAACTCATTCTTTTTAAAAAGCCATGCTCCCGCTTCCTCGGGATCTTCTTTGGTTGATAAGTCCTTTTCGGCACAATAACTCCTCAACAATTACGCTTTTAGCCCTTCAAACCTGTCATCCGGGGATACTACTGCCCATCTTTTACTTGGGACCGAATCCCAACCGGTATTTTTACAATCTATCCAGAAACCAATCAAGCCAAGGATTTAACCTGTTCAGGCTCGCCATAACGAGTTCTGGATGACTCCTAAGCTGACCTGGTTTCCTGTGGTGCGGGAACCCCCATACTGCGGATGTGGGCAGCAACATAAGGCAATAAAGCAAGATGGCGCGCTTTCTTGATTGCCACAGCCAGGGCACGCTGATGCTTGGCACATGTGCCGGTACGACGACGCGGTTCAATTTTTCCCCGATCCGAGATGTAGCGCCGGAGTTTCGCAGGATCCTTATAATCCACGACTGCCGTTTTATCAGCACAAAAGGCACAGAACTTACGCTGTGGGGCATATTTCCCTGAGCCTTCCCACCTTTTACCATCTGTCCTTCTGTATCTTGGTTTAGCTACCACTCTTGCCATTTACTAATTCCCTACTTTCTCATTATCAGATTAAAAACTACAGGCTACCCAAAAACTACTTTCCTGAATTTGAGCATGGAACGTAACCCCTCTCAGGATACCGGGTTTTTGGATGGCTGCTACGATGTCTGGAAGGGAAGATTATCAGCCTCCAAGTCTCCACCCGTCATCCCTTCAGTTCTTTCTTCTCTTTCTTCACTCGTACCAGGAGAGCCTGGCGTCCCCCGGTCAAGGAAGGTGATCCTGTTGGCAATTACCTCAACCCGGTAGCGTTTTTGCCCGTCCTGCCCTTCCCATGAACTGGTATGCATCCTGCCCTCAACATAGACAAGCCGCCCTTTCGCCAGAAACTGGTTGCACTGCTCCGCAAGCTTGTTCCATGTCACGACGTTAAACCACTCGGTCTCTGTTTTCCGCTCACCTTCAGCCGTCGTGTACACACGGTTTGTGGCAACACTGAAAGAGGTTACCGGATTTCCATTCGGGGTAAAGCGCATTTCCGGCTCACTACCCAGATTACCGATGACCATTATCTTGTTTAAACTCGCCACATTTACCTCCTCGCTTCCCTCGCCCGTCCCTCAGAAATAAGAGGTGTTACTAAAGCTATCCCGAATATAAGCAGGTAAAGCGCTCTATCTCAGGATACTGAGTTTCTGGATGACTTCTAGCGATCAACCCTGACTAACATGTGCCGAAGGACATCCTCTGATATTTTCAGGCTTGCTTCCAGCTCCCGGCTTGCTTCGGGGGGAAGCTTCATACGAAACAAGACATAGTTACCTTCCAGAGCATTCTTTATCGAATAGGTCAGCCTTCTTTTACCCCAGCGGTCCAAACTGTCAATCGCACCCCTGTGGCCGGTAATATACTGGCTGATGCTATCGATCCTTGATTCAAGCTTTTCCTCGGTATCTTCGGGGGAAATAACCACAGTCAACTCATAATCGTGAAGCTTTATCGCCTCCTGGGCTACTGTTCCGGGTTCCTTTACAGATTCTGTCTCAGATGCCATCTACTAACCTCAAAAACTTTATGTTGTATTATAACACACAAGTAGAAAAACAAACAATACATCCACCCACGAGGTATCGTTCTAATCTGGTCAGTGTCACACTGAAGGCGAAGCCCGAACCAATCTCAATGCGTACCCGCTAGAGATTGCCATGGGCACGTTCGTGCCCTCGCAATGACATCCAAGCTAATGTTATCAACCAAAACAGAATGATACAAACCATGAGATTCCGTTCATGTCGTGATGCAAGCGGAATCAGTCACAAATTAGACTTTGTTCCCGCTATTGTTATATTATTAATCTACCCCTGATCATGCATGAATCACCCGTCCCCGAAGAAACGGCAGAAAGCAGGCAACATGCATCATCCGGGGAGAGAAGATACATAATGATATCCGAATAAGGGTTAACCAAAGAGGAGAGAATGTCACCAAAACAAATTTTACCGCAACGTATTGCCCGGCTGGATGAGCTGGCGCACAACCTGTGGTGGAGCTGGAATTTTCCGGCACGCGGCCTCTTCCGCTCACTTGACTACCAACTGTGGAGATTAACCGGGCACAACCCGGTGAAAATGCTGTTTGATATCAGCCATGACAAGCTCCTCGCGGCAGTCCGTGATGAGGTATTTCTTAACCTGTATGACCGGGTGATAACAGCCTTTGATCAATATATATGTCAGACAAGAACGTCTGGTTTCCGGCAAAACATGATACCACCCTACCCGGACCGGTCGCCTAATTTTCCCTGGAGTTTGCCATTCACAACTCCCTCCCGATCTATGCCGGCGGTCTGGGTATCCTGGCCGGTGATGTCTGCAAGGAGACCAGTGATATGGGACTGCCGATGGCAGGTGTCGGGTTCATGTACCCGCAGGGCTATTTTTTACAGCGTATCTCCGCCGAAGGCTGGCAGGAAGAAGTATACCAGCAGCTTAACTTTGATGAAGCACCAATTCGCCTCATTACCTCTCCTGACGGAGAACCCATCCTGACTGGTGTTGAGATGGGGGACAGAAAGGTATCCGTCAGGGTATGGGAAGTAAAGGTCGGCAAGACCAAATTGTATCTTCTGGATACCAATGTCGACCGGAACTCGCCCCTGGACCGGAGCCTCTCCGCTCGCCTTTACACCGCTGACAGAGAGCAGCGTTTACAGCAGGAGATTGTCCTGGGGGTTGGCGGTGTGCGGGTACTCAGAGCGCTGGGGATTACGCCATCCGTCTGGCATGCCAACGAGGGGCATGCCTCCTTCATGATGCTGGAGCGCATCCGTGAAGAAGTCCAGAAAGGCACACCCTTTAGCAAGGCGGTGCAGAACGTAAGGGAAACCACCATTTTTACCACCCATACGCCGGTCCCGGCGGGTCATGATATTTTCTCCGAGCAAATGGTGGACTGGTATCTTGGTGGTTACTGGGACAATCTGAATCTAGGTCATGAGATGTTTCTGGGTCTGGGGCGACAAAACGGCACGGGAGAGAGGAAATTCAACATGACCGCCCTGGGGATGAGAGCTGCCGGCTACCGCAACGGTGTCAGCAAGCTGCACGGAGAGGTAACGAGAAGGATGTGGCACGGATTATGGCCTGACGTTCCGGAGGATCAGGCACCCATCAATCACATCACGAACGGGGTTCATGTACCTACCTGGATCGGGCGCGAAATGGCTGCTCTTTATGACAAATATCTTGGTGCTGACTGGATAGAAAGACGGGATGAGGTAGACATCTGGCAGCACGTACGTGACATCCCGGATGAAGAGCTCTGGTCGGTCCGGCAAATTTTAAAGCATAAACTTACCGACTACATTGATGAGGAAACACAAAGGCGCTGGGCAGAGCGGAGGATAACCGCCGCACAGTGCATGGCGATGGGTGCCCTGTTTAACCCTGAGACGCTGACGATCGGTATCGTTCGCCGCTTTGCGGAATACAAGCGTCCCGAACTGTTATTTGAAGACATTGAACACCTGAAGCGAATCGTCCAGAACAGCCTGCAGCCGGTGCAAATAATCTTCGCCGGGAAAGCCCACCCGGCTGATTTCCCTGCCAAGCAAATCCTTCATGATATCTACACCCAGGCAATGAATCCCGATTTTCAGGGAAGAATCGCCTTCGTTGAGAATTACGACATGCATATCGCCCACTACCTGACACAGGGTGTGGATGTCTGGCTGAATATGCCCCGACGGCTTCACGAAGCCTGCGGTACCAGTGGCATGAAAGCGGCACTCAACGGTGTGCCGCACTGCAGCATCTGTGACGGCTGGTGGTGCGAGGGATATAACGACGCCAATGGCTGGGTGATCGGGGAACCTCACGCTTCGTTTCCGCAGGAGGAGCAGGATAAGATTGATGCCGAAGCACTCTACCGCCTTCTGGAAGAGCGGATTGTACCCCTTTATTACGAGAGGGACAGAAATGGTGTGCCCCACGGCTGGATGCGTCTTGTCAAGGAGGCTATCAGTTCCATTGCCCCTGTCTTTTGCGCCCGGCGCATGATGAAGGAATACGTGGAAAAAATGTACCTGCCAACAGCTAAGTCTCTCGAGACCACGCTGCAGGTGAAAAACACCACCGGTATTTAACACGCCGTCTTAGAAGCTATCCAGAACGTCTGCATCTGAAGCTAGCTACCGGATGTGAGACACCCTGAGAAATGAAAAATCAATCGCACCGTCATTGCGAGGAGCGATTGCGACGAAGCAATCTATAATAACTGTCCAGAAACTTTTTCTGAATCAGAGCAGGCAATGTGTCCTATCTCAAGATACCGAGTCTGCGGATAAATTTAAAAACCCGGGCATGGCGGACGGATTATCTTTCTCTTTTAGGCAGCCATACAAAAACTCGGCACAAGGCGGCCTGCTGCGCGCTAACCCGTTTTGTAAAATCAGTTTCCGGAAAAGCGACAAAAACATGGTTCGCCAGGTGGCCTGTTTACACCTGTCCGCAAGACAGCTTATACTGTAACTGCATCACGGCAAAATTGGAGGTTCGGGTATGATTTTTCCCAGAACGAGCGGCATACTGCTACACCCGACGTCACTGCCGTCGCCTTTCGGTATCGGGGATCTGGGCAATGACGCTTTGCGCTTTGCGGATTTTCTGGCACAGACGCACCAGCACCTCTGGCAGATGCTGCCTCTTGGCCCCACCGGACACGGCAACTCTCCCTACCAGAGTCTTTGCGTCTTTGCCGGTAATCCGATGCTCATCAGCCCGGAAAGACTTCTCGAGGATGGGTTTCTTGATGCTGGTGACCTGGCTGATGTTCCCTCTTTTCCCCGTCATCGCGTTGCTTTCAAAGCGGTAACAGGGTTCAAAGCGAGGCTGTTCCGGAAATCCTTTGCCATCTTCAGGCAAAGAGCCAGACCAGCCCAGAAAGAGCAGTTTGAAGCCTTCTGCCGGCATTCTGCCGGCTGGCTGAGCGCCTTCGCCCTTTATGCCGCGGTGAGAGAAGCCCACCAACTCCACCCCTGGAACAAATGGGATAACAGCATAAAAATGGGGCATCCGGAGGCTCTTGACGGCTGGGGGAAGAAGCTCAAGGATGAGATTGAGTGCCTCAAATACCAGCAGTACCAGTTCGCAAGACAGTGGGAGGAGCTGAAAAACTACTGCCACAAACTCGATATCAGCCTGATCGGGGACATTCCCATCTTCGTCGCCATGGATAGCGCCGACGTCTGGTTGCACCCGGAGATGTTTTACCTGGATAATCACGGCAGGCCAACAGTGGTCGCCGGTGTGCCGCCGGACTATTTCGCCAGAACCGGACAGCTCTGGGGCAGCCCGATCTACCGCTGGGCTGATATGGCACAGGACGGATACGCCTGGTGGATCGAGCGTTTCCAGGCAATGCGCAATCTGGTGGACATCATCAGGCTGGACCATTTTCGCGGCTTTCAGGCATACTGGGAGGTACCGGGTTCGGATACCACTGCCATCAACGGGCGCTGGGTGCCGGGGCCGGGGGCTGCCCTGTTTGAGGCTGCCGAAAAAGCACTGGGACCACTCCCGATTATTGCTGAAGACCTGGGGCTAATCACCCCCGATGTTGAGGCGCTAAGAGAAAAGCTGGGATTCCCCGGCATGAGGGTGCTGCAGTTCGCTTTCAATCCTGACTCAAAGAGCGATACCTATAAACCGTACAATTACCCGTGTCACTGTGTTGTCTATACAGCAACACACGATAACGATACCACGGTCGGCTGGTTCAAAAGCATTGACCCGGCGGACTCAACCTTAAACCATGAAGGAAGAAGGAAGCAAAGGAAGATGGTGCTGAAATATACCGGCACCAGCGGACAGAGGATAAACTGGGACTTTATCCGCCTTGCTCTTATGTCAACCGCCAACACGGCAATCATTCCTCTTCAGGATGTTATGGGACTGGGAAGCCGGGCAAGAATGAACCGCCCCGGCATCGCGGCAGGTAACTGGCGCTGGCGCTTTACCGGAGAAATGCTGACCCCTGAGATCGCAGAACGGCTGAAAGATATGACCGTAACTTACGGTCGAGGCTGACAAGCCCTGCTCATCATCCTCACCCGGCACCGCCGCATCAGTGACATGGCATGATTTTCCCCACAAATCATCTTCCGTGAATATGAGTCTGATGCAAATGTGCTATGATATCCAGGTGGATAGACATAAATCATGGGTCAGGGCAATGAGAGACAGTTACCGGGTACCTGGCCTAAAATAAGCGTGTGATTGCTTCGATAAATGAAAACAGGTGATTTTAGCTACGAACTACCGCATGAGCTGATTGCTCAGGTGCCGGTTGAGCCGAGGGATAAATCACGGCTCATGGTCATCAACCGGAACAGCGAAAGGATAGAGCACCGCCATTTCTTTGAACTGCCCGCATACCTGAAAGCGGGTGATGTGCTGGTCTTCAACGATAGTCGCGTTATCCCCGCCCGTCTCTTCGGACAAAAGGAGGGCAGCGGCGGCAGGGTAGAAATCCTGCTGCTGAGGCGTCTGACTCACGGTCAATGGGAAGCACTGGTAAAACCGGGCAAGCGTGTTAAGGCCGGCACAAGGGTGGAAATAAATAATGCCACAAACACCGGTGGTCACGCACCGCTTCAGATTCTGGCAACAGTCATCGAGGAGAGGGCGAACGGCATCCGGGTAATTGCCTTCTCTGATGAAGCTTACTTGCCTGAGCTGGGTAAAATCCCCCTTCCACCCTACATCCATACACCTCTTTCCTGTCCGGAACGCTACCAGACCGTCTATGCCAAGGCTACGGGGAGCGTAGCAGCACCAACCGCCGGTTTGCATTTGACCCGCCAGATGCTCAACGCTCTCAGGCAAAAAGGTGTTAAGTGTCTCTTTGTGACCCTGCATATCGGTCTTGATACCTTCCGTCCGGTTACCGAGGATGACCCGCGCGAGCATAAAATTCACCGTGAATACGGTATCGTCAGCAGCGAGGTGGCAGAGGAGATAACCCGCGCCAGGACAGAGGGAAGAAGAATCATCTGCGTGGGCACCACCAGCATGAGGGTTCTGGAGCAGGCGGCACAGAACAGCACCAATGCCCATATCGCACCATTCCAGGGTTGGGCAGAGCTGTTTATCCTGCCGGGGTACCATTTTCGTGTCGTTGACGGGCTGGTGACCAATTTTCACCTGCCGGAGTCAACGCTGCTCATGATGGTTTCCGCCTTTGCCGGGAAGGACCTCATCTTTCGCGCCTATCAGGAAGCGATAAAAGAGCGTTACCGCTTCTACAGCTTCGGCGATGCGATGCTGATTTTATAAACCGTCATCATAAGAAGCCTGGTGAAGTACAGAAAGACAGCTTTCGTGTGGTTTTCAAATGTCTTTAATAATTAATTCTTTTGGACAAAGACATTATTGAAACAGAACAGATTCGCATGTTTTTTGACAGCAGGCAGGTGAATGAGATAAAATAACAGTCT
>JBDRFO010000065.1:0-2118 GCA_043818655.1 Chloroflexota bacterium | reverse complement strand
TGGTCACCGGTTATCATAACTACCCTTATCCCCGCCGTCTTACACTTTTTTACCGCTTCTATTGCTTCCGGTCTAGGCGGATCAATCATCCCCTGAAGCCCCAGGAAGACCAGTTCACTACGCACATGGTGGTCATCAAGAGCCGTTTGTTCTGTATCCGCATCTTTATAAGCAATGGCCAGCACCCTCAAAGCCTGTCTTGCCATCCCGTCAACCTTGCTCTTTATCTCGTCACGTCGCAGTGGCTCCACTCTACCCTCAATCAGCTGACCGGTACACATCTGGAGAATACGCTCCGGGGACCCTTTCACGAAAATAATGTGCCCCGTATCATGTTTATGTAAAGTAGCCATGAAGCGTTGCTCGGCTTCAAAGGGGATCTCGTCCAGGCGCAAAGTACTATCAGTGACGCCGGCCTTCGCCGCAGCCACCACCAGGGCTCCCTCCGTAGGGTCACCCTTGATATTGTAACCCTGCGCTGTTTCCACTAACTGGCAGTTACTACAGCAGATGCCGCCTTTGAGACACTGCAATAGCTCGTAGTGCACTTCACCGTTTGGTCTAATGGCCTCATCAGCGTGGCTGAATTCTCCCAGCGGTGTGTAGCCTACCCCGCTGACAGCATAGTCTTTGCCGCCGGCATAGATGCGTACTGTAGTCATCTCATTCTTGGTGAGCGTGCCGGTCTTATCCGAGCAGATGACCGTGGTGCAACCAAGAGTCTCTGCTGCCGGTAATCGCTTAATCAGCGCGTTGCGCCTCGCCATATACATTGCGCCAACCGCAAAGGCAGCAATGACGGCCCCCGCCAGTCCCTCCGGAATCATGGCTACAATCATTCCTGCAGTAGCCAGCAACATATAGCCCCATTCGTAACCAAGCGTCAGCCCCAAGGCAAAGTTGATCACACCGAAGGAAACGCAGGTGATGATTATCCATTTGGTGAATTCAGCGATTTTTCTCATTATCGGCGGCGGTACTTTCTTGGTTTCCTCCATCATGCCGGCGATTTTGCCAATCTCCGTTTCCTTACCCGTGGCAATGACCACTCCCCTACCACGTCCCCGGGTGACAAAAGTACCGCTGAAGCATATGTTGGTCTGTTGTCCCGGAGATAAATTGGGACGTGAAATAGGCTCGATATCCTTGGTTGCCGGCATCGATTCACCGGTGAGTGCCGCTTCATCAATACGGAGGTTTTTCATGGAGAAGAGGCGCAAGTCCGCAGAGACTCTGTCGCCGCCTTCCAGCACGACGATATCACCGGGGACAATCTCCTTTGTCGGAGCAACCCGTTCTTTACCGTCTCTGACCACATTGCATTCTGGCACCAGCATCTTTTTCAGAGCCTCCAAAGAGGCTTCCGCTTTTCCCTCTTGGACGAAGCCGATTACTACCGTAGCCAGCACTACACCAACAATGACCCACATGTCCATGAACTTACCCAGCAAAGCGGCGATAACCGCTGCCACTATGAGGACATAGAGCAGAGCATTATTGAATTGCACGATGAAGCGGAGAAGGGGACCGCGTTTCTTGGTTACAAGTTCGTTATATCCGTATTTACTCAGCCTGTTATGTGCCTCATCTGAGGTAAGTCCAGCCTGACCGCTCTGCAGGATTCCCAGGACTTGTTCCGCGGGTAACTGATACCACTTAGTTCCTTCTGGTAACATATTTACGCCCTTTACTTACCTTTCTCAGCGCACCAGTTATAAGCTTCGGCACTGTTTCGTACATAGATAGACCAATGATAACTTATAAAGGGGAATTGGCACAAATCGTGGCAAGTCTATTTCAACTAAAACCATAAATATTTAGTCTAGCCGAGTACTAACCAGCCATCTGCATGTTAATTATAAACCGTATTCAGTAGTTAGCGCAATCACTGGTTTTGTTTTTTCATGTTGACAATGTTACTTCACGGCCGACCGAAACTCTTGAAATATTTGGTTTTATCCAACGCCTTTTCCCACGTTTCGTGTAATTTATGGAAGGCCTCTTTCTCTCCCATCTTTTCTCTGTCGCGGAGGAAAATATTTTCCCTTTCGTCTTCACCGTAAACCAGATTGGTACTGAGAGTATGGAAAACCGGATGCCCCACGGAACTTATCGCCC
>JBDRFO010000064.1:0-2622 GCA_043818655.1 Chloroflexota bacterium | reverse complement strand
GTGCGGGTTCTGAATAACCGTATCCTGTCGGCATCGGAAAACGGGATTGAAGTAATGAACTGCCGGGATGTGATATTACAGGGCAACGGGATAAGCTGTTCTCAGACTGGTATCGGAATTCACCGGTATGAAGAGGAATCGCTATACCGACAGTTTTCACCTCTGGCTCGTGAGGATGCGGGTGGTTCCGAAGTGAAGGCTTACAACAATAGCTTTTACGAAGTAAATAAAGACTACGATGTGGACGAATACTCCCGGCTGGCAGTTCAATAATAGACCCGATTGGTGCACACCTCTCCTGTCGGCGAAAATTCTACCCCTTCAAGCTCAAGTAGAGCGCGCTTCATTTTGAGACCACCCCTGAATCCTCCCAGCCCGCCACCGGCTCTGACCGTCCGGTGACAGGGAATGATTATCGGGAAGGGGTTTAACGCCAGCGCTCTGCCTGCCGCCCGGGCGCTCTCTGGATGCCCCACATTTCGGGCAATACGGCCGTAAGTACTTACCCAGCCCCGCGGAATTCCGTGTTCAGCCAGGAGAACTTTCCTTTGGAAATCAGGGCAATTTTCGAGGGTGAGGAGATTCAATTCAAACGTTAAAGCTTCACCTTTTAGAAAACGCTGAATCTGTTCACCAAGCCTGGTAATGGGTGGGCAAGATGGAGGATTGGTAGTAATGATAACCTTTCGGGTCAGTTGCTCCGGTAGATTTTTCTCATTGGGAAGAAGAACCCGACGTACTTTCGGTCCGGCTGCGGTCTCATGCCATAACAGATGAAGCGTACCAAAAGGAGATGGTAATGGCGTAGAGAATAAATTATGCAACGTCAGGCTCTTCCTATCTCATATTCCTTTGATACCTGTATCGAATACCTGCCAATTAAAGCTCAATACTGCTGATGCCAAGCGCCTGGCTCAGTATTTTTGCCTGTCTCACGTGGTTGCCGTAAACTATAACGTGGTGGTTGCCAAAGGCGCACCGGACAAATTCACGTACATCATTCACCCTGGCCGAGAGCGTTGTGCGACAGGCTATCGTTTCCTGGCAGTCAATTAATTCTCCGTTAAGAAGCATAATCCTGTCCAGGTTTCTGGATAAGCGGGCAATGGTCACTTCCTGCCCGGTGTCCAGTTCTACGTGGGCGGTAACTCCCCTCCGGTATCCGTGATAATTCCTTAATGTATAAGGGCTGGGTGGCTGATTAAGTCCAGCCATTCGCGTCGGTAAGACGCAGTGAGAGATTCTCAGGGTGTTAGTTTCCGGGATTGCGCCGACGATATTTCCCATAAAGGCCGGTTTATCCGTCAGGTAGCCCAGCAGCATCATCGTCAATAAAATGACGACATCTACTTCGCAGGCAGCATGAATACCTTCATCACGAAGTCGGGTCAGGGCGTAACAGGGGGGGGATGCCTGTAAAGAGTTCATCATATCATCGCAATTGAGGGCAAGCGCATTTGCCTTCTCCCGTTCCAGTATATCGGCCAGGGACAGGTATATACGGGCTGCCTCGACGACATCAGTCTTGCTCGGTTCAACAACCTCTTTGGCTTCCTTTATCCAGCGCCCGGCCACAGACTGCGCTTCTTTAGTATCGACTTCGGGCAGTTTGGCTAACAATTCTCTGAGTTCCACGGGAATAAACTCGGTGCCGAATTTCTCTTGAGCCAGCTCCAGGTCAGGCAGGTGGTGCCAGTGTGAAAACCTTGAGGGGGGGAACCCGACCAGAGCTATCCTTGAGTTTCTCAGCCTTTTTCTTGCCTCAAGTCGCTGCAGGGCATCATCAATGTCTTGAAAGTCCAGAGCCACCGTTATATCGGGATGACGGTGCCTCTCAACACCGAAGGCATAGAGAGCCTGTGTGGGGGTGTACTGACCGCTGAAAGCTATTATCGGTAATTTCCACTGGAGAAGCGTTTTTAGTGACATCGTTCCGATGGGGCAGACGAGCAGAGCGTCAGCTTTCAAAGCTTCGGCTTTGAGGCCGGCAATACTTTCTTCGCCTGTTACGATGGCATCATCAAGCAGGGCAATGCTGTGGTGAAGCTTTTCCTTTAACTCCTTGCTTAGTTGCGCTACCCTGAGGCTTACCTTTTCCCTGTCAGTGATTACCTCCCGTGTGCCATCTGAATGTCGGAACGTGCTCTCTTCATTATTTAAGATAATTACGGGTTTTACCCTTAACTGCATGGCACTGGATTGTTGAAACCGCGACATTTTTCACTCCTTTGATTCCGGGCTGGTTTTTAACCTGAATAAAACTCTACTGTACCACTGGCACTGATAATATATGCGTAATCGGTCACTGTCAAGTCTGTGTTGAGTTCAGGAGGTGTGATTGTGGCTGATTCAGTAGTTACGGTATAATGGTGTCTAAACCCGGCGTAAGTATCGGTGTTATAGCCCGGCATTTATATTGTAGCGAATAGAACTTATGTCGTTTTTAAAGAGAAGGTTTAAAAAAATAACTATGAGAAAGCCCGGCGTATTTTACGGCTACTGGGTTCTGGCAGTAGCCTTTTTGAGCGTTTTCCTGTTTTCTGGATGCAGCGTCGGCGTCTTCAGTCTTTTCGTAAAACCCCTGCAGTCTGATTTTGGCTGGGGCAGGGGCGAAATAATGGT
>JBDRFO010000063.1:0-3235 GCA_043818655.1 Chloroflexota bacterium | reverse complement strand
ACCACCCTTATGTGAGAGAGCACCCTGAGTGGTTTTCATGGCGACCTGACAAGACCATACAGTATGCTGAAAACCCGCCGAAGAAATACCAGGATATTTACCCGTTCAACTTTGAGAACGAAGGCTGGCAGGGGCTGTGGGAAGAGCTTAAGAGTATCGTGCTTTTCTGGATTGAGCAGGGAGTCCGTATATTCCGCATTGATAATCCCCATACCAAACCCTTTGACTTCTGGGAATGGCTCATCGGTGAAATCAATAAGGTACACCCTGATGTGATTTTCCTCGCTGAGGCATTCACCCGCCCCAAGGTGGTATACCAGCTTGCTATGCTGGGTTTCAGCCAGTCCTATACCTACTTCGCCTGGCGCAACACAAAGTGGGAACTCACTCAATATTTCACTGAACTCACGCAATCAGAATTACGCGAGTATTTCCGTCCTAATCTGTGGCCTAACACCCCTGATATTTTGACGGAATATCTGCAGACAGGCGGGCGTCCTGCCTTTATGGCACGGCTGGCCCTGGCAGCCACCCTGGGGGCAAGTTACGGCATCTATGGTCCAGCGTTTGAGCTCTGCGAAAACCGCCCCCGCGAGCCGGGAAGCGAAGAATACCTGGATTCAGAAAAATATGAGATAAAGTACTGGGACATCGGCAGGGCAGAGAGCCTGAAGGACATTATCGCCAGGGTGAACCGCATCCGGCGGGAAAACCCGGCACTTCAGGACAATTCAAATCTAAACTTCCACCCAATAGATAACGACCAGTTAATTTGCTACAGTAAGCATACTGATGACCTTGCTAACATCATACTGGTCATCGTAAATCTTGACCCTTACCATACCCATTCAGGGTGGCTGGAACTGCCTTTAGCTATGCTGGGACTTGACCCCCATGAGCCTTATCAAGCACATGACCTGTTGAGCGGTTCCCGCTATTTATGGCATGGCTCACGGAACTATGTGGAACTTAATTCTCAGGTGGTGCCGGCCCATATTTTGCGCCTGCGGCGGCGAGTCCGTACAGAGCGTGACTTTGACTACTATCTCTAAAAGAATAATGAGCAGAGAAACCGGAAATGGTGGTCCATTCTGAAGGATTCAGTAAGGAGAAGGTGATGGAAAACAAAATTATCGTGCTTAATAAGGATGGGGAATGGCTGGAACTAAAGAACTGCTTTCTCGTTGGCGCCGCAGAATACCCGGACCAGATTATCTACCATAAGATTTTCTTCAGTGCCTGTGAAAGAGAAACGCGAGACGAGATGCTCAAGAGAGCCGAGCAATATCTGAATGAGATAAAAAAGGCGTAGCCTAGTCTCCACACGAAGCATGGACATTGTCTATCATGATGAGGTGACTGGAGCAATATGAGAAAGAACAGACGATTTTTCCCTCTTCAGGATGACCCACTCTGGTATAAGGACGCTATAATCTACGAGCTTCATGTCCGCTCGTTCTATGACAGCGACGCCGACGGTATCGGTGACTTCGCGGGGCTGAGGGCAAAGCTTGACTATCTGAGTGACCTGGGTGTTAATACGTTATGGTTGCTTCCTTTCTACCCCTCTCCCCTGAAAGATGATGGCTATGATATTTCTGATTACTCTAATATCAACTCTGCCTATGGGACATCCGCTGATTTCAAAACCTTTGTTGATGAGGCACATCGCCATGGTCAGCGGGTCATCACGGAGCTGGTTGTTAATCACACTTCTGACCAGCACTCGTGGTTTCAACGTGCACGCAGAGCATCCCCCGGGAGCCGCTTGCGCAATTTCTATGTCTGGAGCGACACCTCGGAAAAGTATAAGGAAGCTCGCATCATCTTCAAAGACTATGAATATTCTAACTGGACCTGGGACCACGTTGCCAAGGCATATTACTGGCATCGTTTCTATTCACACCAGCCGGACTTAAACTACGATAATCCAGCCGTCAAGAAGGCTATCTTCAAAGTGCTTGACTTCTGGCTGAAGCAGGGAGTTGACGGCTTGCGGGTGGATGCTGTGCCTTACCTGTATGAGCGAGAGGGTACCAGCTGCGAAAATCTGCCAGAAACTCACGACTTCCTGAGAGAACTGCGAGCTCACGTGGACGAAAACTTCAAAAACCGCATGCTTCTGGCTGAAGCCAATCAGTGGCCTGAGGACGTGGCTCCTTATTTCGGCAATGGGGACGAGTTTCACATGGCATTCCATTTTCCTATTATGCCACGTCTATTTATGGCTATTGGCATGGAGGACCGCTTCCCGATCGTGGACATCCTGCGGCAGACTCCACAGATACCGGAAAACTGTCAGTGGGCTATCTTCCTGCGTAACCATGACGAACTGACGCTGGAGATGGTCACCGAAGAAGAGCGCGATTACATGTACCGGCTCTACGCCAGCGACCCCGCTGCGCGTCTCAATCTGGGCATCCGCCGGCGTCTGGCACCGCTTCTCAATGGCGACCGTAAGAAAATGGAACTCATGAACGCCCTGCTCTTTTCCCTGCGCGGAACGCCGGTGCTTTACTACGGCGATGAAATAGGGATGGGGGATAACATTTACCTGGGTGACCGCAATGGCGTGCGCACGCCAATGCAGTGGAGTGCCGACCGAAATGCTGGCTTCTCCCGTGCCAACCCGCAGAGGCTCATTCTCCCGCCAATCACTGACCCGGAGTACCACTATGAGGCCATCAATGTTGAGACCCAGCAAGCTAACCCCACCTCCTTTCTATGGTGGATGAAGCGCATCATTGCTCTCCGGAAGCGTTACCAGGCGTTTGGGCGCGGCAGCCTTGAATTCCTGCAACTTGAGAATCGCAAGGTAGTGGCTTTTCTCCGTCGTTACCAGGAGGAGACAATTCTGGTGCTTGCAAACCTCTCACATCTAGCGCAACAAACTCAGCTTGACCTCTCCGAGTTTGCTGGCTGGAGACCCATTGACCTTTTCGGACCGGCGGAGTTTGCGCCGATTAGAGACAGCGGATATTATTTCACCCTCAGCCCCTATGCATTCTACTGGTTTTCCCTGCAGCCGCGACCAGCCGGACCTGTACCTCTCCGTACCCTGCCTTCTGAAGAAATAGCAGCCGTACCCACCATAGCCATAGCCGGAGACGACCTGTTCAGAAAAGAAAACTGGACTTCAATAGCCCCGGTGCTGCAAAACTACATAAAAGGGCGCCGCTGGTTCCGCGGCAAGGCACGGGATATCCGCTCATCTCAGATAAAAGATGTTGTCCCG
>JBDRFO010000062.1:0-7281 GCA_043818655.1 Chloroflexota bacterium | reverse complement strand
GCGTAGCTTAATCGAAGCGTCCGGAGGCATTACGCTGGCAAACGTGCGGGCGGTGGCGGAAACCGGGGTTAACTTTATTTCTTCCGGTGCGATAACCCATTCGGTCAAAGCCCTGGATATCAGCCTTGAATTTGAGATCGGCTGAACATTAAACCCGTATCATGCATGGATGAAAGTCGAAGGTAAGGTGGCAGTCAGCATTCCTTCGGAAACTCACATTGCAGGGGGTTGTTCTTGCTTTGCATGTTCCTGATACACTTTATGAGTAGTCTAAGGAGGGGCTGAAAACATGGCAGAACAGTTATCAATTGATTTACTGAAAACGGCAGTCCTGGTCATGGATTTTCAGAGGCGGCAACTGAGTGCCTTTTCGGAGGAATTCCAGGACGAAATTATCGCCAGGGCAAACAGGGTGCTGGCAGTTGTTCGTCATAAGGTCATGCCTGTCATCAATGTGGAGGTACGGCGTGGAGAAAGGGCACCGGAGACCGAGATTCATCCTGCGATGGCGCCCCAGCCCGGAGAGGCATTGCTTACCAAGCGCCGTACCGGCCCGTTCTCGACAACGAATCTGGATGAAATCCTGAAAAAGCAGGGTATCACAACCCTGGTTTTGATGGGACTTCGCACCAGCGGCTGCATTCTTACCACCGTGCGCTGGGCGGCGGACATTGATTATAGTTTAATTGTGCTCGCTGACTGCTGTGCCGATGCGGAGGATGATGTGCACCGGATTCTCATGGAAAAGGTGTTCCCCCGGCAGGCGCACGTCATCACCTCACAGGAGTTTCTGCAGGCAATCGAAAAAGACCGGCACGCGTAACGGGCAACCGCCCGGCAGGACACCCTAATTTTATTGTGTAACCCGGTTGTGTCACCGGATAATTGCCCTGCCCCTGAAGCAGACACCTGTTGACAGGCGCCCCGAGACCCGATAGATTAGAAGCCATCTCGGACTGACATGCGCTGTTTCGAAGAAAGCCTTACGGCTAAAGATAAGACGATAAGAAAGAGGAGGCATTCGTGAAAATTACGGATATCAGGCTCATGGACCCCGTTTACATTCCCGTTCAACTACAGCAGGATGCCATCAACACCCTGGGCACGGTAAGCTCGCCCATATTTTGCCAGATTTTTACCGATGAGGGTGTCACCGGCATCGTGCCAGCGCGCGGCGGCAATTTTTTCAAGGCGCTGGTCGAAGATGTCCTCAAACCTTACGTCATCGGGGAAGACCCGATGAACAACGAGCGCATCTGGAGCAAGATGTACTGGGGGACGCTGGGAAGCGGGCGGCGCGGTGCGATTTTAATTGCCATCAGCATGATTGATAATGCCGTCTGGGACCTGAAAGGCAGGATTACGAAACAGCCGATTCACAAACTGCTCGGGGGTTACCGCGATGCGGTGAACTCCTACGGGAGCGGCATTAACCTTAATCTGACCAGTGATGAGCTTGTCAAACAGATGACCGATTTTGTCAAAGATGGCTTTAAGCTGGTCAAGATGAAAATCGGGAGCAGGGATACGAGGGTGGATATCGAGCGGGTGCGGCTGGTCAGGGAGGCAATCGGGCCTGATATTGACCTCTGCCTTGATGTGAATAACGGCTGGAGCCTCAGCACCGCAATCGAGATGACCAATCGTCTTGAAGAGTATGACATCTACTGGCTTGAAGAGCCGATTCTTGCCGATGAGTTCGACAGCTTGGCAAAGCTGGCAAAGGAGACGCGGATTCCCATCGCCATCGGTGAAAACCACTATACCAGGTGGGAGTTCAAACAAATCATCGAGCAGGGCGCCGTCGAGATACTCCAGCCGGATATCGGGAAATGCGGCGGTGTGACCGAATTCCTCAAGATTGCCGCCATGGCGGATGCCTTCGGGTTGCCCGTGTGCCCTCATTTCAGCGCATTTGTCGATGTCCCCTGCATTGCCGCTGTCCCCAACGGCCTTTTCCACGAGTATGTTAAGATAGCCTTTGATGCCTCAAGTAAGCTGCTCAAAGAGCATGTCCAGCCGCTGGACGGGATGATTGCGCCACTGAACAAGCCGGGCTTTGGTATTGAGCTTGACCCCGATGCCCTGAAGAAGTTCAGCACGAAACTAACCTCAGCCCCGCGGGGATCGATCAGAGGCTGGCGCTGGCCACCGTACCTGTAAACCGAGTTTGAGTAACAAGTAAGAGAATAGAAAGAAAAAATAGAACAGGGTGTTTAAGAGGGGTGTGTACCCCTCTTCCGAATCAGCCCCTTCCCCCTGAGGGGAAGGGGCAAGGGGATAGGGTTAGCACAATCATGTCCAACATCTTAACCAGATCGGAAATTGAAAAGCTGGTGCAGAGCCAGCCGCCGCTTGTGGAAGACTACGTTAACCTTGAGGAGCAGCTCCAGCCGAACGGTTTTGACTTGACACTCAGGGAAGTAGCCCTGTTTACTTCGGCAGGACAGATCGCCGCCAGTAACAGCGGGAGATTAATCTCTGATACAATGCCTCTGCCGTTTGACGGGCAGGGTTTTATCAACCTTCCCCCCGGCGGCTATCTTGTCACCTTCAACGAGGTTGTCCACCTGCGGGACGACATTACTGCCCTGGGGGCGCCGCGCAGCAGCCTGCTCCGCTCCGGTGTTACCGTTGAGACTGCCATCTGGGATGCCGGATACTCCGGGCGTTCCCGATCCCTTCTTGTTGTGCATAACCCTGCCGGGTTCCGTATCCAGCGGGATGCCCGCATCATGCAGCTTGTCTTTTTGCGTCTTGACGGCAAGACAGATAGCTACCGGGGGAAATACCAGGGCGAGGATATTGCACATTAGGCGGCACCAGCTTATAATACGGGCTATGATGAAGACGGCAAAAGAAAGATTTACCATGCTGCTGAGCGCGGCACTCATCCTGACACTCCTGCTTACCCTTCCCGGCTGCCGCAGTACCAAATCAGCAAGCTCCCCCACACCGGCAAAACCGGCTGAGACCGATCCTGAGGTGTCAAAGCTGCTGGATGAGATTGTTAAACCCAACCCCTGCGTTCTTGACGTCAATGTTGCCACGAGCGGGAAGGAAGAGAACTACTATGCCATCATGGACATTACCGTTCAGAATGACGGCGCTGACGGGACGGTGATGGTGGTTGGCAGTATTGCACAGGACGAAGAGGTACGCGAGAATGAGCTTACCATTTACCTGAAGCAAAACACCACCCAGACAGTTCGGCTTATCTTTCCGCTCAAGTGGCGGAAAGGAGAGTGGACACCCGACGTCAGGGTTGAGGTTCCTTAATCCAGATAGGTTATCGCAACAGACGGCTTTCCTTTGATATCTACCTCAATGCCAGCTTCCTCAAAAAGTGCTTTAAAGGCATCATCACTGTATTTGCCAGCGCTGACAAATCGCTTGATGCGGGCATTTACCAGCATCTTGGCACAGAGGATACAGGGTGTATGGGTGCAGTAGATGATTGCTCCTTCCAGACTGACACCGTGAAGACCGGCCTGAACAATAACATTCTGCTCGGCATGGATCGCACGGCAGATCTCGTGCCTTGTTCCTGATGGGATATGAAGCTCATTGCGCAGACAGCCCAGCTCAAGACAGTCTTTGAGACCAGCGGCAGCACCGTTATAACCGGTGGCAAGGATATGCTTGTCTCTGACCGCCACCGCCCCAACGTGGTGCCTGAGACAGGTGGAACGCTCTGCCACCACCAGAGAAATCTTCAGGAAATACTCGTCAATATTGGGACGGCTCAAACCTGTGCCCCCAGTTCTGCGATGATTACCTTCACGTCTTTTTCCAGGTCCTGCAGGCTGGATTCATTTATTATGGTGAAGTCTGCCATGGCGATGGGCCCCCCCTTGTTGAGACTTTCTATCTCGGCATAATCACGGCTGGCTGCCTCTTCCGCCGACAGCGGGCGGACCGGTCTTCGTGACAGGCGGTCATACCTTGTCTTTGGCGACGCATAGACCGCAATCATGCATAAATCCGCTCCGTAATGGTTTTTCAGGCAGGTGTACTCCTCCCAGGAGTAAAGTCCGTCCAGAACCACCGCCGACTTTTTGAGTGCCGCATCAATGCGGGGCAGGTTCAGCAGGGCATATGCCTCCATGCCGTGCTCCTGCCTGAGATACTCCCTGACATAGCGC
Organism: Chloroflexota bacterium; assembly: GCA_043818655.1. GTDB lineage: Bacteria > Chloroflexota > Dehalococcoidia > Dehalococcoidales > JAZDNC01 > JBDRFO01. The sequence continues at coordinate 3,136 of JBDRFO010000062.1, read as the reverse complement.
TCATTTGCTTCGTTCAGGGAAAGCCCTCTCCTTTTCACCTCTTCATCGGTGATATCCCCGAACCTGATTGGTGTGAAGCCGCTTTCCCCAAAAACCCTGGCCGCCTCTGATTTTCCGGCACCAGCCATACCAACAATTGATACAATCATCATATTGAACCTAATTATAAAGAATTACATACCGGATGTATAGCCCACAGGGGGAAAATATTGATAGATTATCCGGAAACTGATTTTCCGAATCCGGGCAGGTGGACGGATTGCTTCGCTTATGCTCGCAATGACAGTGCGCCGGGTTTCTGCATTTTCTAGCTTACCGGTCGCCAGCCGTTAGCCAAACCTGTGTTATAATGCGGCTAAATTAACAGGACAGGAAAAAATGTTTGCAGCAACCAATCTTGCCGGCAAAATGGAGAAAAGATTGCCTGCTGACCTGGTCAGCCTGATGCTGATGGCGGCAAAAAAAGCGGAGCGTCGCAGGGAGAGGCTTTATCTTGTGGGCGGTGCCGTCCGCGACCTGCTTTTGCATGTTACCACCTTTGATCTTGATCTGGTCGTGGAGGGTAATGCCATTCTTCTGGCAGAAGAGCTTTCCCGTGAGATACCTGCTCAGATCACCACCCATCCTCGGTTTCAAACCGCCAAACTGAAATGGCAGAACAGGTTCAGTGCTGACCTGACGACAGCCCGGAAGGAAAGCTACGCCTATCCTGGAGCGTTGCCCATAGTTGAGACAGGGTCTCTTACAGATGACCTTTTCCGTCGTGACTTTACCATCAACGCCATGGCCATATCCCTTAACCCGGAAGACTACGGTAATCTTATTGATCCTTACGATGGCAGGCACGACCTGGAGCGTAAGCTGATCCGCATTCTGCACCGGGAGAGCTTTATCCACGATGCCACCCGTATCTGGCGCGCCGTTCGTTACGCAGAACGACTGAACTTTTCCCTGGAAGAGAATACGTTCCGATTGCTCAGACAGGGCATCAACATGCTGGATACCATCAGCGGCGACCGCATTCGTTACGAGCTTGAGTGTGTTCTGCAGGAGGATTTTCCGGAGAAAGCCTTAAACCGTGCTGACGAGCTTGGCGTCCTGGCCAGGCTGAATGCTGCCCTGAAAGGCAACAGGTGGCTTGCCGATAAGTTCCAGACAGCAAGGGTGATAAGCGCACCCGAAAAGCCCCCGCAGGGGCTTTATCTGGCATTGATGGCCTTTCCTCTGACCGGTGAAGAGACGGAGCGGCTCATCTCCTTCCTGCATTTTAACCGGACTGTAGCCGGGATAATGAGGGATACGGGAGAAATCAGGGGGAAACTTGTCTCTCTGAATGCCCCCGGACTTAGTCCAGGCGATATCTACCACCTGCTGCATGGCTGCGCTACCATCGCAATTCAGGCAGTTTCCCTTGCCGCTGATTTGCCGCCTGCCTGTGAGCGCATGAATCTGTATCTCAATAAGCTTCGCTTTGTCAGACCGTCTCTGAGAGGTGAGGATTTAAAAAAGATGGGGATTGCCGAAGGTCATCACATGAAGGAGATTCTAGGGCAGCTTCTTGATGCCCGGCTGGACGGCAGCGTGACAAGCCGGAAAGAGGAAGAGACCATGGTGAGGGAGTGGTCTCATCGCTCTGGTCAGTAACGGCAGGAGTTATCTCACAGAACTTATTTATGAGGCATCTTCGACAAACATCCGCTCTGTCATTGCGGGCGAGAGCGAAGCAATCCGTAATACCTATCCGCATATTTTTTCTGAATCTACAAGCTATCCAGAAACTATTTTCTTAATATGAGCAGGTAATGTGCCCCATCTCAGGATACTGAGTTTTTGGATGGCTTCTAAGAAGGCAATGTGCGCTAACTCAAGATACTGAACCTCCGGATGAATTTAAAAGTTCGGGTGTGCCGGATGGCTTGCTTCAGGTTTCAGCCTCAAAAAGATACCATCCAGGGTAGAGCGGGACAATCAGATTCATTCGTTTGACATACCCCGGTCGGTTTGTTACACTGCCACTTAGTTGCCAGCCGGACTGCGGTGTATTTTCGGGTGTGATAACTTTGCTTGAGACACTTCTTGATTTTAATCTGCCCAAAGAGGTAGTTGCATTAGTTCTTTCTGCTCTGCCCGTATTCGAGCTCAGGGGATCACTCCCCGTATTGATAAACTTTTTTCATTTCCCCTGGTACTACGCTTTTCTCCTGGCGATTATCGGCAATATGCTGCCCGTTCCGTTTCTTCTGTTGTTCTGGGATAGTCTTTCCACGCTGCTCGCCAGGGTCAGCTTTTTCCAAAAACCGCTGGGCTGGCTTTTCTTACGTACCAGGCGGCGCGGCACAATCGTTGCGAAGTATGGGGTTATCGGGCTTTTAATGTTTGTCGCCATACCCTTACCGGTCACCGGCGCCTGGACGGCTTCTCTCATTGCGGTTATTTTCGGGATCAAGTTCCTCCCCGCTTTCATGGCAATTCTCGGAGGTGTTGTCATTGCCGGGGTCATCATTACCTGTCTTTCTCTTCTCGGCTGGACAGGGGCAGTAATTGCCGGAGCAGGATTTATCGGGATCAGCATCTTCAGCATGTGGAAAACCAGAACACAGAAGCGTCATGAGGCAGAGAATTCCCTTATTGCGAAATAAAGTATGCTGTTTTCATGTGGGGTTACGATGTCAAAAACCAGCTTCTCACTCATGAAAAAACAGAATCGCAGGCATGCGCACAATCTTGACCATCGCATCACAATATGCTAAATTTTAGGGTGAAACATGTGTCCCTGTAGCTCAGTTGGATAGAGCAACTGCCTTCTAAGCAGTGGGTCGAGAGTTCGAATCCCTCCAGGGACACCATCTAAATAACCCGCCTGTATTTCCGATAATAGCTTCACTAATTTATGCTGCTGGTTATTTTCCGCCTCAAGCATCATTTGCCCCGCTCTCTTAGTTCCGGGGTTACATGAGGCATCTGCTACAGGTTTTGATGAAATGCTTAATTAATATGGATAAGAGGAGCATACCAGTCATTATAGGAAATTAGTAAAATGAAAATAGAGATAAAAAGTTATAATCAATTCGACGGGCTATTGAATTCATTGGCAGGAGAAATAATAGATGGCGAATGCTACTTCAAACTTCACGAA
>JBDRFO010000061.1:0-2354 GCA_043818655.1 Chloroflexota bacterium | reverse complement strand
GCCTTCTGGCAGCGCGGCGGGCAATCGAGCCGGATCGAAGAGCCCGCCGGAATCTCATACTTAACCGCTTTGTCGCGGCTGCTGGTTCGGGGATGGTCGGGCCGGAACTGGAATCCCGCCTCTTTACCATCTACGGACCAGAGAGGGATGAGGATACCGGGAGCTCGCTGCTGGGCGGGCGTAAAGCCGAGTTTTTCAAGCTCTGATTTACCCAGGAGGCTCCGGTATCCCCGCTCCCTGATTACATCGATGCTGATGCCACTCCCATTGTTAAGGTGGTCCAGATGAGCGGTAAGGAGTTCCGGGATGACTTCTGCAAATACAGGTTCTGCCATGACCGTCCTTCAAAAATGCTTTAATACGAGAGAACGTGATTGAGTCTAGCTTAGGCCGGAATGCCGCACCAGCGTCTTAAGGAAATGATCGAGGTGCTCTGCCTTAATCCTCGCGGGTGGCTCCAGCAGGTCAAGGTCGCTCAGGTTGACATCCAGGTTGTAGTTCCTCTGGAACCAGTTCGCTATCTGGGAATCCTGAATGTCCATCCGCCAGACCTTGCTTTTTACCCTGTCCCAGAGCAGAATTAGCTCCTTGTCAACGGTTGCGGTAGTCTTTGGCGCCCTTCCTGCTGACAGTACTTCGTCGGGGAAGAGGTCATCCGGTGCTTCACCGTCGGGAGTTGGCAGCAGCAGTACCTGCCCCGGCGGTATCCGGGCATATTTCTGAATTTCTATTAACGAATAGGGAGCGGTGAGGTTTAGAACTCGCACCGTCTTGGTTTTACCCTCCACCTGGACTTCTTTATCGGCAAGCTTCAAGGAAAGGGGGATCATCGACAATCTCCCGCAGACCCCTTGAATCAGCTCCAGGCAGGAGTTAACGTTAACGATGGAAAAGAATGAGCTGGTATCAAGTTGGTAGACGCCGAATCCGGGACAGTCGGGCAGGATGAACTGGAGATTCATCACCCGGCGGCAATAGCCTTGCTGGTGACAGGGGCATCTGTCAGGGTTACACGGCATTTCCAACAGCTTTGATGTTATTTTGCCTGTCGAGCTGGTCTCTACTCTGGCTAGCGCCGTCTCGCCGTCGCCGCGGCAGATGAGATTCCCCGATTCCGAGTAGCACCTTAAATACTGGCCGGCCCACTGCTTTTCGTCTTCCGTGGGAAACATGATGCGAAGCTCTCTCGGTTGCTCACCGAATACTTTCTTTACCTCGTCAGGGCAGATAAAGTGGTCGGCAGGTATGAGATAGGTTCCGTCATCCCCCTCCTCCCTGGTCCCCAGTCTTATCTTGCCCAGCCGGGGCAGCCTCACGATCTCCGAAATTCCCTTTATCGGTGACATCTTGACCTCCTTCTGAATCTTCCGTTGTATTGCTATTCTTGTGATTACCCAGCAATCCCTCTTTTTGTCCTATGGCAATGGCAAGCTCACAAAGGTTGCGCAGCCTCTGCCTGATCAATAAGGACTCTTCCACCGGCATATCGTTTGCCGGGGCTTCCCTGCGCCGGCTTTCCTTTCGTTTATCCGTGTTTCGATCCATTTTCACTTTCCTCGATGATGAATATGTCGTCGAAAGTTAATGGCGCGAGAGCAGTCTGAAGTTTCTCCCGCATCCTTGGGGACGGATTTCTCGTCCCGCACATAATCTGGGAGATATACCCGCTGCTGGAGCCGACCCTGATGGCCAGCATGTTTTGCGACATGTTCCGCCTGGCGATAGCCCTCAGCACGGCTGCCTGATTTAGTTTGACTGTTATTGTCATTGCTCTCTCCCGTATAGATGCTTGCCATGGGAAAAAATAAAGGCGCTCCGGGCTATACAGCCCAAAGCGCCTATCGTCTTCGATTCGGCGGATTATTCTTCTAGCTTAGCTTGATATCTTTCTTTACCGTGACCATCACCGGCTTCCCGTCCTTTACGGCGATCTCGATCTTACCCCAGCCAAACTCCTGGCATACCCTCAGAATTTCTGGGTTATGCTTGAAGAGCTCTTCCAGGGTGGTCTCGACGGCTTGCATGGTGCTATTATAAGACAGGATATTTGAGGATGTCAAGCGATTTATGACACTACCACAAATAAGTGCTTGCATATTGCTAGCAAGTGTGTTACAATGCTTACAACACAGGGAAAGAGGAGGAAAATGGAGAAATCCAATTTTGGCCAGTTCCTGAGGAGTCTGCGTGATAGGCGACACATGTCTTTGCGCGACGTCGAGAAGGAATGCGGCATCTCCAACGCCTATATCTCACAGATGGAGAAGGGTGACCGGCCGCCACCACGTCCGGATATGCTGAGGAAGTTAGCCCGGGTCTACAATGTAACGGTGAGGGAGCTTCTCCTGAAGGCC
>JBDRFO010000060.1:0-12163 GCA_043818655.1 Chloroflexota bacterium | reverse complement strand
GCCAGGTGAATCACGGCAGCGGTGTTTCTAAGCTCCGTTTCGCTCACCGGCTGCTCGAAAATATCCCGGTTGATCCAGTTCCCGGCAAGGGGTTTTTGCAGGTCCATGACATCCACTTCGTACCCGCTTGAGATAAGCGCCGGTACCAGGACACTTCCGAGATACCCCGAACCACCGGTTACCAGTATTCTCATCCTGCCTTTACCTCCTTTTTTCACATTCCACGCTGATTTTACTGATGCGATTGCCGTTTTCAGCGTCCATACCAGTTTGCATCAAGCAACTGCTGTATTTCAAATTCTACCGTAAATTCAACGCTGCCGCTAACGGATTTCCAAAGGCTACGGCAAGATTACATCATACCGGATACGGGCAAAAAAGTCAGGCAAAAACGCTTTTTGTTTCCACCCCCGGTTGTTTCCGAATGTATTTGAGTGTATTGGAGATGACGAAAACCAGGGTCTCAATCATGATTGGGCAGACCCGGAAACTGTTTCACCTTGACAGGATGCGGTTATATGTTATATACATTACTTATGTAAAAAAGGCAGCGCTCTTGACATTGAGAGCGGAAAACTGTTTAATACACTCCCAAGGGTGTGTAAAGTATGAAATTGATCGTCATTGGTTGCGGGCAGTGCGGCGGTAGAATCGCTGATGAGTTTGCCCGCCTGAATATCAAAGCAAGCATCCAGCGCGGCATCAGGATAACAAACGGTATCTATGCTGTCAACACCGATGTTACCGATTTAACGCAGCTCTCGAGCGTCAAGCGTGATCATCAGCACCGGATTCTCATCGGGAATCAGAAAACTGGTGGACACGGGGTTGGGAAGATCAATGAGATGGCTGCGGAGATAGCCGCCGAGGAAAGTGACAAGATCATCGATGCCCTCAGGACAGCGGACGCCATTGCGGAGACAGATGCATTCCTGCTCATTGCCAGTGCTTCCGGTGGTACAGGCTCCGGTGTAATTCCCATTCTGACACAGAAGATAAAAGAGCGTTACCGGGATAAACCGGTCTATAACCTGATTGCGCTTCCCTTTGCTCACGAGGAGACGACAGAAGCAAGGACGGTATACAACACGGCCGTCTGCCTGAAGTCTGCTTACCTTGTGGCTGATGCCGTCTTCCTTGTTGATAACCAGCGATTTGTCAGTGACAAGTTTTCGCTTGATGCCAATTTACGGCAGATCAACAAGGCAGTAGTGGAGCCATTCTATAACCTTCTCTGTGCCGGTGAGGAGAAAAAGCCGCAGTATATCGGGTCAAAGGTGCTGGATGCCGGGGATATCATGCAGACCCTCTCGGGATGGACGATTCTCGGACAGGGGATGACCAGGGTGCACGGGCTCGGGTTTAATCTCTTTGGCCGGTCGTCCGGCAGTACTGACTTCAGAGACAAGCGTACGGAGGCAGGACGGGGCATCCAATCGATGCAGACAGCCCTGACCGAGCTATCCCTGAAATGTAACCCCGCTGATGCCAGAAGGGCGCTCTACCTTGTCACCGCGCCTCACGGGGAAATGAGCATCGATATGCTCAAGAACCTGGGGGGGATGTTGAAAAACATGGCGACAGACGCGATTATCAGAACGGGCGATTATCCCCGCGAGAATAATTTTATCGCTGTTGCCGTGGTCTTATCCGAACTGACCAATGTCAGCAAGGTTGTGAGCTATTTTACCAAGGCGCTCACCTACATTTATGCCAACATCAGGAAACAGGAAGGCATTGCCCAGAACCAAAGAAGCATTGAGGATTCTTTCAAAGATATCCCTTCGCTTCTGCGATGGATGTAGCCCCACTGCCGGGTCAGGTTTTCTCTACCTAAATGCTAATGCCTTAAACCATGAAACCATGCCTCAATTTCCGCAACTGGCAAGGCTATATTATCCTTAAGTAACATTTGGCAGCCAAGTTTTCCACAAGCATCTATAATTTGCTGAAAGATAGCTCCAGCTTGTTTGAGTGTTCTATCGCAATATCCATGCAGGCTGCTGCCATAAAAAACGGCTTTATTTCTTTGCGCCAGTAGTGAGCAGATTTCCCGTAGACTTTTCTTGTTTGTTTTCCTTTGGCCATTCTTTTAACTTATTTTATTATTATTGACAATTATCTTACCGAGACTTAGAATCCGATCATAAATTTTTAAGCGAACCTGTCACTGAATAAATTCTTGGGAGGTCAAGATGGCTGGAGTTCCAAGGAAACTTAAAGAAACTGTATGGAAAAAATATATGGGCAATAAGCAAGAGGGTAAATGCTATTGTTGCAATATCACAACAATTGACACATTCACTTTTGAAGCAGGCCATGTTATCTCAACAAAAAACAACGGGCCTACTACCGTGGATAACCTAAGACCCATATGTCGTAGCTGTAATAGTTCAATGAGTACCCAAAATCTTGAAGTATTCCGAGCAGCACATTTTCCTTCCAGCAAAGGAAAACTAACTACGGCAAAAAAAATCGACAAACCAAAGACAGAACGGAAGCTAGCTTCAAAAGAATATTTAAGTAAACTTACAGTCAAACAGCTTAAATATTTAACAAAAAAACACGGGATTACCCCCAGTGCAACCGTCTCAACGGACTTGATCTGGGGGAACATCTAGGGCAACCACTTCAAAAAGACAGTATGTCAACAGCCTTTTCGGAGAAGTCTACGAAGGGGAAAAACTAACCGATTGAAGAAATAACATACTTAATAATAGGGATATTAAGAGGCCAGAGACTTTGCGTTTATTAATGAATTGACGGGTGTGATTTTAACAAAAAACTAAAAAGTTCTTGAGTAGCTATACGTATGAAAGGGTAAACATTCCGATGTTTGTCCAGTGGTGAGTAGCTTCGGCTGAATGTAACCTATGCTGCCTGCACCTTCCGGAATAGCGGTAACTTTCAAGTCCAGATAGGTGCAGGCACCTTTCTTATCCTGTTTTTTTATATGGGTTTGAGGTGGTAAAACCAGATTGCCGGCCTCAGGTGAAAACCCCATGCTTCCAGAAGCCATCCGGCGAGTCGTCGCTTTCAGATGCGGATAGCTCCTGAGCGAGCAACGGGTAACTCTTTTTGCGCAGCCCCGGCTGTGTTCCCAAGTGAATTGGGGATGGCGAAAACCCGGCTACCAACCATAAATTGAACAGACCCGTGTCGCGCTTGTCCTAATCTGCGATCTTGTTAAAGATTTTCCAGGCTTCACTGATTGTATCCTTGCGCTCCTCCCACGCCTTCTCGATGGTCTCCTTGCGAAGGTTCAGAGTCTCCCTTGCTTTTATCTCATAGGTGTTTTTTGCCTGCGCGACGGCGGCGGTATATATATTTTCGGCCTGTCGGAGACTCTCATCACGGGCTTTTGCGGCCTGGCCTAAAGCTTCCTCGTAAGCCTGGTTTGCGTGCTGTTCAATTTCCTTGTATTTGGCTTCAATCTGCACTTCGTTTTCTTTGTATGTCCGGGCAACCTCTTTCTGAGCCTCGATGTAGGCCGTGTAGGCTCTCTCAGCCTGCGCAAGGACATTAGCCAGGCTACCGGAGGCTTTTACCAGAACTGACATTGCCTCCCCATCCTTCGGGGGCGTGGCAGGCTCTCCCTTTTTTCCGACATCCACCTGGGGTTGAACATTACCTGCTACTTTTTCGACATCCATCGGGGGTTGAACGGGTTCGGCCCCTTTTTCAAAAGCCTTCTTGCTCTGTTCTTTGGCGACCATCAAGATTCCTCCTCCAACTAAACGAACTTAATTATTATCTGTTACAACTTATCCGGAAACGCACTTTTTGAGAGTGGCAACACCTGGCAGCTAGCTTCAGATTCTGCCTTTCTGGATAGCTTCCAAGATTTTGCCGGTGAAATCCTTCCTGTATGTATTATGAGGCGTCCTCATCAACCTCTTCCTCATCTTCTGGTTTATCGTGATTTTCTGCGTACATCCTCAGTAAAGATTCAAGACGGTTCTCAATTTTACCCCTACTCTCCTTCGCCTCTTTCTTCCTGGGATTTTCTGCGGGAGCGGCTTTTCCCGCCTTCGCCGGCTTCTTTGGGGCTGCCGGTGGACGTTTTGCGGTTTGCCCGGTGACAGGCTCATCTGCGGAAAACCCTGGTAGAGATGCGGATGGCTCTTCGCTCTCATCCTGCGTTTCTTGTGATGGGGTGTCTTCCCCCTCAGATGTTTTCTTTAATGACTCGATCGTCTCCATCGCCTCAGCGCTGATGGCTCCCGTCCTGTCGCTGACATCAAGGGTTGCCTCTTCCGCTCTCCCCGTGGCTTCTTCAATCGCCTTGCTCGCATTCTCTGCCTGCCCGATCGTATACATGAACGCCCGTATCGAAGTCTCGGCGTACTCCCTGACTGCTTTCTTCGATTCTTCGGCAACCTTCCGGGCAGCGGCGAGGGATGTTTCTGCCGTCTCCTGTGCCGACTGGCTTACCGTCTCTGCCCTCTCGATGGCATCCCGCGAAGCGGTAACCGCCTTCGCCACGGATTCACTGGTGGCTTCAGTGGCGGCGGCGGCGGCATCCTGTGCCGATTTGCTGGCGGCTTCTGCCCTGGCGATAGACTCCTTCGAGACATTCTCTACATCCGCCAGCGCCTGACGGGCAGTGCTTATGGCTGCGGCGGCGGCATCCTGTGCCGATTTGCTGGCGGCTTCTGCCTTCTCTACTGACTCCTTCGAGACGTTATCCACGTCTGCAAACGCCTGGTGAGCGATACTCACGGCGGTAGCGGCGGCATCCTGTGCTGATTTGCCGGCGGCTTCCGCCTTGTTGATTGCATCCTGTGATAATTTTGCCGAGACCTCGGCGGCTTCACCGGCAATCTGCTGTGCCCGCTCGGCCGCTTCCTGGGCCAGCCTGTTTGCCTCCTCGGCCCTGAGGGCGGCCTCCGTCGTTGCCTGGAAGCCTGATTGTGCCGCTATTTCGGCTGACCTGCATGCTTCCTCCGCCCGTTTCACTGCATCCTGCGAGGTAATCATTGCCTGCTTGCTCAGTGTCTCCGCCTGCGCGACGGCTTTCTTTGAGGCTTGAACCGCGGCCTGAGAGTCTTCCCTGGCGGCATTACTGATCTCCTCTGCGCGCCTGGTGGCATTCACCGAGTTGCTGACCGCTTGCTTTGCCCATTTGACTGTCTCTGCAGCCTTTACTGACGCCTCCGCTTCGGCTTTCTTTGACGACTCGGCAGCCTCTCTTGACCAGACGCTTGCCTCTTCTGCCTTGCTTATTGCCCGCTCGAACAGCTTTCGGGCTGTGTCAGTGATTTCCTGCGCCGTCCTGCTTGCCCTATCAACCTGCTGAAGGGCATCCTGCGAGCTTTTTTTCGTTGTCTTGATCGCATCCTGGGCCATTTTACCCGTCTCGTTTGCCCGCCTGATTGCCTCCAGGGAAAGTGCAATGGAGTCCGAGGAAAGCTTTTTGGACAATTTGGCTGTTTCCTCGATCTTTTGCACTGCATCCCGGGATATGGTCAGGGCGTTATTTGCATCCTCCAGCGCCTCCCTGCTTACCCGTTCGGTCCTCTCAATCATCGCTTCAAAGGCACCCGTCAGTTGTTGCATCGCCTCGCGTATTGATTCAATGTTTTGTTCCGCCTTCGCGGTGCTGTCTTCGAATGTCCTCTTTGATTCGTCAAAGGCTTCTTCAGACCTTCTGCTTATCTCCTCAGTCCGAACAGCCGCTTCCTGAGAGGCACTGGCGGCTTTCTCCGCAGATGCCTGGACAGACCTGCTTATCTCGTCAGCCTGCGCGATTGCTTCCTCGGCCGCTCTTGTTGCCACCTCGGTTGCCTGCTTGGCAATTTTCCCCAGTGACTGAGCCCGCTCGACTGCTTTCTGGAATATCCCGCTGTTTTCGCTCATTGCTAACCAGCCTTCGCTTCCCGGCGCACCAAACCCCGGGGGTACAGCACCATCCCCTGCAATCCCTGTCCGGCACAGAAGGAGTCGCTTACTCGCACTGACAGATAAACCGCCAAGGGACGACTTGAGCTGATACCTTTGATGACATTATAATCAAGAGTTGACATATATGCAATATGGTTTTGCCCATTCAATCCGGCGGGCATGGATAATCCATGGGAAGTCATCTCAAAAATAGTTTTTAGAAGCAATACGGAAAGTCGGATTCTGAAGCTGGCTACGGGGTGATGCTACTCGCAACAGAAAAAATATCTGGATAATTTGTAGTCACTTAACTGAATGTAATTTACGTTTGGCATCAGTATTTTTGAGATAGCTTGTAGTCATATCCATCACCTGCTCTGATGCGGAAGTCATCCGAAAACACGGGAGATTGAGACAGGGCACATTTCATGCGCGGAGACGGAAATATCGTTTCCGGACAGGTTGCAGTTATGGGAAAGTGAAGCAGCGGGTTCTTTTGCGAGGATACGGGCTGTGCTATCATAAGAGGTCGGGAAAATAGAACCTATCTTTGCGTAAGGATAAGATGAATCCGGATGATGCCAGCAGGAGAATAGCCGGGCTGAGGGATGAGATCAATCATCACAACTACCGCTACTATGTCCTGGATGCCCCTGAGATCAGCGATGCTGCCTACGATAAGCTGATGCAGGAGCTGGGGGCACTGGAAGAGGCGTACCCGCAGTTTATCACCCCCGGACTCACCGACCCGGCGCGTTGGTGCCGCGCCGCTCTCCGCATTTGAGACCGTCGCACACCGTGTCCCCCTCCTGTCCCTCGGTAATGTCTATCAAAAAGAGGAGCTATCCGCCTGGTACACACGGACGGCAAAGCTGATTGGTGCGCCCCGTTTTGATTTCGTCTGTGAGCACAAGTTTGACGGGCTTTCGGTGGCACTCACCTACACGGATGGGCTTTTTTCCGTCGGTGCCACGCGGGGTGACGGGGATCGCGGGGAAAATGTCACCGGGAACCTGAGAACCATCGGCAGTATTCCCCTCTCGATATCACAGGATAAGGCGCCGCCGCGCTTCGAGGTGCGTGGTGAGGTGTATTTACCCAGGTCAGGCTTTAACCGGCTGAACGAGGAGCGGGGCAGAGAGGGTTTGCCCCTTTTTGCCAACCCCAGAAACGCCGCCGCCGGCTCGCTGCGCCAGCTTGACCCGCGCATCACCGCAGACCGCCCCCTGGATATATATGTTTACCGGATCGGCTGGGCTGAGGGACGCGAGGTACCACGTAGCCAGTGGGAAACCCTTGAATATCTGAAGTCTCTGGGTTTCAAGGTTAATCCCAACAGCACAAAGGGCAGCAGTGTGGCGGAGATCGAGGCATACTACGCGTACTGGAAAGAACGAAGAGCTAGCCTGCCCTACGATGCTGACGGTATTGTGATCAAGGTGGACTCACTCGCTTTACAGGCAGAACTTGGGACGATTGCCCGTGAGCCAAGATGGGCAACCGCCTATAAATTCCCGGCGATTCAGGGCAATACCAGGCTTGTCCGGATTGACATCAATGTGGGGCGTACCGGACGTCTGAACCCCCTGGCGGTGCTGGTGCCGGTTTCCATCGGCGGGGTGACCATCAAAAGAGCCACTCTGCATAACGAAGATGATATTACGCGGAAGGACATCCGTATGGGGGATGTCGTTATCGTGGAGCGTGCCGGTGATGTCATCCCCCATATTATCGGGCCGGTGGTCGGGGCGCGCACCGGTCAGGAGCAGCCATTCGTGATGCCTATGGTTTGTCCCGTCTGCGGACACCGGGTCATCAAGCCGCCGGATGAGGTTGCCACCTACTGCACCAATGCTGCCTGTCCCGCCCAGCTCCAGAGGCGGCTGGAGCATTTTGTCTCCCGCCAGGCAATGGATATCAAGGGTATTGGTGAGTCTTTAATCATGCGGCTGCGGGAGAAGGGTCTGGTCAAAAGACATCGCTCTTTTCTGGTTGGTCACATTGTTGCAATGTCATTGCGGGTTCGCCCACGGCGGATATGGCAATCTCGCTTCAAAAGGCGTCAGGGATTTATTCGCCACTACTTTCCTTCTAAAGGCAGCTATTTCCACCACATGAGAAATATGCCGGTGAAAAATGTTGCTGATTTATACGGTCTTAAAAAAGAAGACCTCACGGGATTGGAGCGGATGGGGGAGAAAAGCGCAACCAACATCATTAACTCCATCAATAGAAGCAAAGAAAGACCATTAGGTAGTATCATCTTTGCCCTGGGGATACTCCACGTAGGCGAAGAAATAGCGAACCTGCTCGCTTCGCACTTCGGCAGTATGGATAAGCTGGCAAAAGCATCTCAGGAGGAGCTGATGTCTGTTGCCGGCATCGGGCCGAAGATTGCCGGAAGCATCTACGGCTTTTTCCAGGAAGCATCCAACCGCGCGATTATCTCCCGTTTGGGAGAGGTTGGGGTAAGAATGCTCACAGAAGAAACGCCGCAAACGGAGGCATTCTACTTTGCCGGGCAGGAGTTTGTCCTTACCGGCCGGCTGGATACGATGACAAGGGCGGAGGCGGCATCCCGCATCAAGGCGCTTGGTGGTATCACCAGGGACAATGTTACCAGGAAGACCTCGTATCTTGTCGTCGGCGCCGACCCTGGTTCAAAACTGGCACAGGCACAGGCACTCGGTATCAAGCAACTCACGGAGGCTGGTTTCATCCGTCTCCTGAAAGAAGCGGAGCCGAAATGAAGCTGATTGTCGGTTTGGGTAACCCCGGCAGGCAGTATGCCGGGAACCGTCACAATATCGGTGCGATCTGTCTTTCTTCCTTTGCCCGGCAGCACAGAATAAGGCTTGACCGGAAGCTCGGTCACGCCCGGACCGGTCAGGGTGAAATCGCTGGAGAAAGGGTGGTGCTCGCCCGTCCCCAGGTATTCATGAACCTGAGCGGGAAGGCGGTAAAGGCACTGGCGGACAGGTTTACGGTTGCGCTGGCGGATATTATCATCATTCAGGATGACCTTGACCTCCCTCTGGCGAAAATCCGCATCAGGCTGGGGGGCAGTTCCGCCGGTCACAAAGGGATTGCATCAATCATCTCGGAACTGGGCAGGGCAGATTTTATCCGTCTCCGGATCGGCATTGACCGTCCTGAGAAAACAGAGAACGGGAGAAAAGCCGCTGAATCAGAAATCATCGACTATGTCCTCGATGATTTCTCCCCTGAAGAAAGACAGGTTATCGACCGCGTTGTGCCCGTGGTTGGTGAGGCAATCGCTTCTCTTATCGCTCACGGTCTTACTGACGCCATGAATCAATATAACTAAATCAGGCCGTTCATCACCGGTCATGATTCCGGTGGCTCGTTTTTGCCTCAAGCAGAATGGGATGCTATAATAGCGCTGTCAATTTAACATTCCGGCAAGGAGCAAGAAGCGTGTCATCAAGAGTGAAGAAACTGCTTGTGATCAGTGCGTTGGTGGTGGTTATCCTGATCCCGTTGGTCTTCATCATCCGCGGGCAGGCGGCGAAAAAGGCGTCTGAGCCGGCGCCATCGTCAACCCCCGTGAGGCTGAGCTATACCAGTGCCAAGCATAACTTTGCGCTGAAGTTCCCCCAGTACTGGCTGGATGAGGAGTTTGAGGACCCGATTGTCAACCTGACCAGTCCGAGACCGCCGGACGATAAAGAATACTCGGGTGCGACAATAAGTGTCAAGGTTTTCAAAAAACTGTCCGAAGAGGATAGGGATGTCACCCTGGATGACTTCGTCGTCAAGAGTGAAGATAATCTTAGGCAGTATGCCCAGAACTACACGAGGATAAGCCTGGAAGAGACAAAGATAAGCAACCTGCCCGCCCGGATACTGACCTGGAATATGAGCGCGGAGAAGACCATGATCACGAGGCAGGCGATCCTTTTTAAGGATGATTCTATTTACGTCATCACCTACTCGTCGCTGGCAGAATATGATGATCTTTATGCCAGTGCCTTTGACCTGGTTACCAGCACATTCAGGTTCTACTAGTGCAATTGGCTAGATGGGAAATCGGTGCATGACCGGAAACAGGTTCATTGCCGTTATTGGTGCCTCCAGACCATCAGCGAAGGAGGCTGAGCTTGCTTACGAGGTGGGGAGGGAGTTGGCGCGCGGTGGTGCGATGCTGGTTTGCGGTAGTCTTGGTGGTGTGATGGAAGCCGCCTGTCGCGGTGCGCAGGGTGAAGGGGGCATTACCATCGGTATTCTCCCCGGTGACAACCGTCAGGCGGCGAACGAATACGTCCAGATTCCCATTATCACCGGAATGGGCTATGCGCGCAACGTGATTGTGGTGAAATCAGCCCAGGCGGTCATCGCTGTTGGCGGCAGTTTTGGCACGCTCTCGGAGATAAGCCATGCCCTGCAGAGCGGGATCCCTGTTATCGGTCTGAATACCTGGGGGCTGTCCCGTAACGGCAAAAAAGACGGCTCCATTATTCTGGCGGAAAACCCGGCGGAGGCAGTCAGCAAAGCCTTCAGCGTAAGCCACTAACCTGATTTCAAAGGAGGCATATATGTCAATCATTGATCAGATCAGCGCACGGGAGATTCTTGATTCCCGTGGCAATCCCACCCTTGAGGTCGAGGTACGGCTAATTGATGACACAACGGGCACGGCGGCGGTGCCCTCCGGTGCCAGCACCGGGAAACATGAGGCTGTTGAACTGCGTGACGGGGACAAGGCCCGCTTTAACGGTCTTGGTGTCCTGAAGGCCGTGGCCAATGTCAATGATACGATTGCCCCGGTGATTATGGGGATGACAACCACGGAGCAAACGGCAATTGACCAGAAGCTCCTGGCACTTGACGGCACCGAGAATAAGTCCCGGCTTGGGGCGAACGCAACGCTGGGGGTTTCCCTTGCTGTCGCCCACGCCGCGGCAAGGTTTCTTGACCTGCCTCTTTACCGTTACCTGGGCGGCATCGCCTCCAGTACGTTGCCCGTGCCGATGATGAATATCCTGAACGGGGGCAGACATGCCGCGAACTCCACGGATTTCCAGGAGTTCATGGTCATGCCGACCGGTACGGCAAGCTTTCGTGAGGCGCTCCGGATGGGTACCGAGGTCTACCAGAGCCTCAAGCGGGTTCTCCGGGACAAAGGTCTTAGTACCACGGTTGGTGATGAGGGCGGCTTTGCCCCGCAGCTTGCCTCAAACAAGGAAGCCTTAGAGGTAATCCTGACGGCAATCGAAAAGGCAGGCTATCAACCCGGCAAGGACTGCTTTCTTGCCCTGGACCCGGCGGCAAGCGAGTTCTATAAAGAGGGCAAGTATGTGCTGGCAAAAGAGGGGCTTTCTTTAACCTCTGCTGAGATGGTTGATTACTATGTGAAATGGGTGGAGGACTATCCCATCATTAGCATTGAGGATGGGCTGGCGGAGGATGACTGGGCAGGCTGGCAACTGCTCACCAAAAAACTTGGTGGCAAAATACAGCTTGTGGGTGACGACCTCTATGTGACCAATGTCAAACGTCTGAGCCAGGGTATCAGCCTCAAGGCGTCCAACTCGATTTTGATTAAGCCCAACCAGATTGGCACGCTTACTGAGACCATCGCTGCCATCCGGATGGCGCGGGAATCCGGCTTTACGTCGGTGGTCAGCCACCGCTCCGGCGAAACGGAGGATACAACCATTGCCGACCTGGCGGTGGGGCTGGCGACCGGACAGATAAAGACCGGCGCTCCCTGCCGGAGTGAGCGCACCGCCAAGTACAACCGCCTTCTCAGGATAGAAGAGGAGCTTGGCGATAATGCCGTTTTTGCCGGGATGAAAGCCTTTTACATCATTGGGAAGTAAAATAACCAAAAATTAGTAAATGACAAAGATTTTTGAAGAAGATTGGTTAAAGTCACTAGAGAAAAAGTACGCTTTGACGTCTGAGCGTATCAAACCTTTTATAGCTAATCTTGCGCTTGACCCAGTCCTATCTGAAGAAAGAAATAGACTGGAGAATTGGTTTCAGGGGATACCGGAAAAGGCAAAGCCGGACATCTTCTGCAAGCTCAGAAGCAAAGACAGTCACCAGCATTTCGGCGCCTATTACGAAATAGTCATGTACTACTTTCTCAGGTCTTTAGGTTACGATGTTGACATGCACCCTGCTGTTTCTGGAAAGGAACCAGATTTTATTATTACTGGTGATGGTCTCGATAAACCGGTGGTTGTTGAGGTGGCGACGGTATTTGATGACCCTGAATGGCAAAAGAAAGAGCGAAGACTCATCCAAGTTGTAG
>JBDRFO010000059.1:0-15974 GCA_043818655.1 Chloroflexota bacterium | reverse complement strand
TGTTCTTACTGCCATCAGAAAAGCGGCACAGGCAGAAGAATCGCCCCTGGGAAAAGAGATATTTCGTCAGATTCTTCTTAATGCAGATATTGCCGCGAAGGAGAAAATACCGCTCTGTCAGGACTGCGGCACAGTTGTTGTCTTTCTGGAGGTTGGGCAGGAAGTCCATCTTACCGGCGGTGACCTGAACGCTGCCGTTGCTGAAGGAGTTGGACGCGGTTATACAGATGGCTATCTCCGTAAGTCAATGGTTGCTCACCCGTTCTCCGGCAGAAAAAATACGGGGGATAACACACCGCCGGTGATCTATACCGATATTGTTCCCGGTGACCGACTCAGGATTACTCTCATGACGAAGGGGGGAGGGGCGGAGAATATGAGCCGTCTCGTCATGCTGAGTCCCGGTAACGGCAGGGCGGGCGTTATTGATGCTGTCGTGCGGGCGGTTGATGAGGCAGGAGGCAAGCCCTGCCCGCCCTTGATTATCGGCGCCGGTATCGGCGGTACCGCCGAAAAAGCCATGCTTTTCGCCAAAAGGGCGCTGCTGCGTCCGGTTGGCGCCTCGAACTCTGATCCGGAGGTGGCAGCACTGGAACGTGAAATTTTAAGCCGGGTGAATGACCTGGGTATCGGGCCGCAGGGACTTGGTGGCAGGATAACGGCCATGGCGGCGCATGTTGAGGTCTTCCCGGCGCATATTGCCAGCCTGCCGGTTGCCATCAATCTCCAGTGCCACAGTGCCAGACATAAAGAAGCGATACTATAAGGGGGTGATACCAATAGACAGTCTTCACATAAAATCACCCATTCCGATGGACGTTATCGAAAACCTGCATGTCAGCGAAAATGTTCTTATCTCCGGTGTGATCTATGTCGCTCGTGATGCGGCTCATCTCAGGCTGATTCGGTCGCTTGATAAAAATGAAGCGTTGCCTTTTGATATTGCGGGGCAGACGGTCTATTATATGGGTCCTTCCCCTGCCGCGCTAGGGCAGGTTATCGGTGCCTGCGGACCAACCACCAGCAGCCGTATGGATATGTTCACGCCGCGCCTCCTGTCCTCCGGTCTTCGGGCAATGATTGGCAAGGGCGACCGTTCCCCGGCGGTCAGGGAGGCTATTCAGAAATACCGGGCGGTCTATTTTGTCGCCACGGGCGGCGCTGGTGCTCTGCTCTCTCAATCCGTAAAAAAGATGGCGACCGTTGCCTATCCCGACCTTGGCGCCGAGGCTGTCCTGAGACTTGTGGTGGCGGACTTTCCGGCGATTGTTGCCTATGATGCCCGGGGCGGCGATGTTTTTGCTGAAGGTAAGGCGCGATACCGCAGGGAGAGTCATTAATCCGGGGAGGTAATAATTATGGCCGATGATATTTTCTGCCAGATTGTGGCAGGCACGATACCGGCAACCATCCTTTACCTGGATGACGAGGTGATGGCTTTTCGCGATATTAACCCCAAAGCGCCTGTCCATGTCGTCATCATCCCGCGGCGGCACATCACATCGGTCGCCGAGCTAACGGAGGATGATGCTGCCATCGTGGGACGCATGGTAATGGTGGCAAAGATTGTGGCGAAGAAGGAAGGGATTTCCGAGCGGGGTTACCGTCTGCTGATAAACAACGGTGCCGATAGCGGCATGGCCGTGCCCCATCTTCACATGCATCTCCTCGGCGGAAGAAGGCTTTCCGATAACCTATGCTAAGCGCAGGCTAAACTGTAATATTGATACAAAGGTTGCCTGAGTAAAAATAGCCAGAGGAGGTTGTTTTGTTATGCCTGATATTATGAACAAGAAGATGGTAGAGCAGATGTTTGATAGTGTGGCTTCTTCGTACAATCGTATTGGCCCGGATGTTTTTACAAAGTTTGGTGGCCGTCTTGCTGAGCTAACGCCTATTCCTCCCGGTTCCCGTGTCCTTGATATTGCCGCAGGCTCAGGTGCGGTGCTTATACCAGCGGCGAAGCTTGCTGGAGTTAGTGGGCATGTTACAGGCATTGACCTCTCTGCGGCGATAATTGAACAGGCAAAGCAGGCAGCGAGTGCTTCTGGTCTCACCAATGTCAGTTGTCTTAAAATGGATGCTGAGCATCTTGACTTTCCCGATGCGTCCTTTGACGTCGTTACCTGTGGTTTGGGGCTGTTTCTCATGCCGGACATGGATGGTGCATTGTGTGAAATGTATCGTGTCTGTAAGCCCGGCGGGTATATTGGCGTGACCTTCTTCAACAAGATACCGCCAATGTTTAGTGGCGTTACGGGGTCAGTGTCCTTTCCTCAGTTGGCTTCCCAATATGGGGTTTTGGTGAAGACCCCGCATCCGACTTCCGTTACTCCTGAAGACTTAGATGCCTTGCTATGCAAGCACGGATTTCATCCTGTAAAGACCCAGAGTGAGACCTACGACGTGGTTTATAAGGATATGGAAGAGAGGTGGCAGACAGTTATGACGGGACCGCATTTTCTCACCATGCAAAATATGAGTGAGGAGGTGCGCGAGCGGATACAAGAAGACTACTTCAACGGATTGCGTCCTGCGCTCAGAGAGGATGGATTACATCTATCCGTTGCCGTAATCTACTCAGTCATGCAACGCTAGCCAGCAGTAGAATTGTAGCTCAGTATCTTTCAGAGATTATGGCGGTAGTCCAGATACAGAAGCAATCCGGCAACGCTCTTGGCATCGCAGACAGCACCAGAGCTGATCAGCTCTCTGGCTTTCGCCACAGGCACTCTGACCAGCTCAATTTCATCGGTGTCTTCAGCATGGAGTCTCCTGGGGACAAGCTCAGTTGCCAGATAGAGATAGATAAACTCCGTGCAGAAGCCGGGGGCAGAGTAGAACCCACCGAGTCTTTCCATCTTTTCCGGAAAGTATCCTGTCTCCTCCTGCAGCTCGCGCAGGGCGGTGGCATCGGGTCCCTCGCCGGGGTCAAGGGTGCCGGCCGGTATCTCAAGAAGCACTTTTTCTGCCGGCTTGCGGAACTGGCGCACCAGCAGCAAATTGTCATCGTTATCAACCGCCACAATTGCGACCGCACCCCGGTGGACAATAATCTCGCGCTGGGTCTCCCTGCCGTTCGGCATGACGACGGTATCAATCCTGAGTTTGATGACTTTACCCTCAAAGATAAGCTGGCTGGAGACTGTTTTTTCGATGTCCATATGTTGACCTCATCACCTCAATTATCGTTGCCCCAGGCAGAAAAGGTTTAATAATTAACATGCTATCCAGAAACTTGGTCTCCTAAGATAGGGCATATTCCCTGCTCATATTCAGAAAAACAGTTTCCGGTTCTGGTCTGTTTCGTTTGAAACCGAATTGTTATAAGCGTAGCGATGAAACATTGACGAACATACGCTCTGTCATTGCGGGGAGCGGTAGCGATGAAGCAATCTCTTGCCTGGTTAAGATTGGAATTGCTTCGCTTACGCTCGTAATGACAATTCCATAAAAACAGTGCTCGCTTAAAGATGGTAAATCATGGCAATCTCATCGCAGTCGGGATACTTGGGACAGCGGTAACACTCACCCCAGACCTTGCGCGGCAGCTTCTCCTTATCAATCAGGGAGAATCCCATTTTCTGGAAAAAGCCGGGTTTATAGGTAAGGCAGAAGACAGTGCTAATCTCAAGCTCTCTGGCTTCATCGAGACATACCCTGACGATATCGCCCCCAATCCCCTGTAGCTGTTTTCCTTCTATCACCGCCAGTGATTTTATCTCTGCCAGGTCGCTCCAGCAGATACCGAGCGCCCCGCAACCAAGAACAGTATCACCATTCCTGACGACGAAAAAATTCCTGATATTTTCGTACAGCTCACTTAACGGGCGTGCCAGCATCTCTCCCCTGTCAGCAAAGTGGTTGATGAGTTTATGCATCTGAGGAACGTCACTGATTCTGGCTTTTACCACCGGGTACGACATTTCTTTTTCCCTTCAATTTATACTCAAGAGTGCTGTAAAAAGAGTCCTCCGGATGAATTCTGAGAAACCGGGTTTTGTGCGGGCTTTGTTTGATGGTAACGGTCGTTCCGTTTGGAACGGATAGATTTGTGTGCCCGTCAATGCATAAGACGGCGGCAAATGGGGTACTGACATGCAGCTGAACCACGCTGGTCGCAGGCAGGACAAGAGGGTAGTTCGGGCAGAGATGAGGAAGTATCGGCAGGAGGAGAAATTCCTTTGCCCAGGGGTGAAGGATAGGCCCGCCGGCGGAAAGAGAGTATCCGGTACTGCCGGTAGCGGTTGCCGTAATCACGCCGTCAGCAGTATAGGTGGTAAATTTTGTTTTATTGATGACAACTTCGACATTCACCACCCGGGCAACAGCCCCTCTTGCCAGCACGATATCGTTCAGGGCAGCAAATGTCTTCCCCTGACCTTCCCTGTCACCATGTAACGTTACCTCAAGCATTGACCTTTCGTCTATCCAGCCTTCTCCCGAGATGAGGTCGGTCAGCATGGCGAAGGTTTCGCCGGTGGCGAGTTCCGTCATAAACCCCAGCTTGCCCAGATTGATACCGACGATGGGAATTTCTGTGCCAATTACTGCCTGGGCACAACGGAGGATATTCCCGTCACCGCCGATGCTCAGTATCAGGTCTGTCTGCGTGGCTTCAACTCTTGTGTTTCCTTCTTCCCATGAGGAGCCTGCCCAGACAGAAACACCGCGGGAAGAAAGAAAGTCGGTAAGCTCCCCGGCTAATTTAATTGCGGCACCAATCAGGGGGTGATAAAGAATGCCAATTCTTTTGATTATCATGAGCCGCTTTCTAAAGCATACAATACGATATTAGTCTCGGTAAAGCCATTTGAAGTGTAGCACCCGTCTCTTCAGAGTGTCAAGACGATAAATTCATCTGTATTTTTCTATTCTGGTTGGAACTGGATTGTCATTGTGAGGAGCAGAGCGACGAAGCAATCCGTCCATCATATCCAGATTTTACGGATTGCTTCGGGCTTCGCCCTCAGAGTGACAGATTTGCGCCAGCCTGTCATGATAAGCACCGGATGCAGTCAGTACTAACTGGCATTACCCTCGCACAGAAAGTACTATCCCATGATTGCCTTGAGGTCTGCTTCGGGTGTACTTATGGGTTTGATATGGAATTTGTCAACCAGAACATTCAGGACATTCGGGGAAAGAAATGCCGGCAGCGAAGGGCCAAGGTAAATGTTCTCGATACCCAGTGAGAGCAGGGTAAGCAGGATACAGACTGCTTTTTGCTCGTACCAGGAGAGCACCAGGGTTAACGGAAGCTTATTCACCCCGCATTTGAAGGCATCAGCCAGCGCCATGGCAACCTGAATCGCGGAATAGGCATCGTTACACTGTCCCATGTCCAGGATACGGGGCAGACCGCCGATCACGCCGATGTTGAGGTCATTGAAACGGTACTTGCCGCAGGCAAGGGTCAGAATAACGGTGTCTTTCGGGGCTTTTGTGACAAATTCCGTGTAGTAGTTCCGGCCGGGTTTTGCCCCGTCGCAGCCCCCTGCCAGGAAGAAGTGCCGGATTGCTCCGGATTTCACTGCCTGGATCACTTTATCGGCGACGCCAAGAACAGCGTTGCGGGCAAATCCGGTCATTATTTCGGAGCCGCCGTTGATGCCGGTAAAACTTTTATCTTCACCCCAGCCGCCCAACTCCAGCGCCTTCTGGATGAGCGGGGTAAAATCCTTCTTCCCTTTAACGTCAGGGATGTGTTTGAGGCCGGGATAGCCAACCGCCGCCGTGGTAAAAACCCGGTCAAGATAAGAAGGACGGGGTGGCATCAGGCAGTTTGTGGTCATAAGAACAGGTGCCGGGATGCCATCGAACTCCTTTTGCTGGTTTTGCCAGGCCGTCCCGAAATTACCCTTCAGGTGCGGGTATTTTTTTAATCCGGGATAGCCGTGCGCCGGCAGCATCTCCCCGTGGGTATAGATGTTTATCCCTTTGTTCTCAGTCTGCTCAAGAAGCTGCTTCAAGTCATCCAGGTCGTGACCGCTGATGACGATAAAAGGTCCCTTTTCTACCATCAGCGGGACCTTCACTGGTACCGGGTGCCCGAAGGCAGCGGTATTGGCTTCATCAAGCAGTGCCATGCATTTCAGATTAACCTTGCCGAACTCCATCAGGAGACCAATCCACTCATCTATGGTGTGTTCTTCGCCCATGGCGCGCATACCTTTGTAGAGCCATGTGGTGACATCCCTGTCATCCCTGCCCAAGACATGGGCGTGCCATGCATAGGCAGCCATGCCGCGCATGCCGAAAAGCAGCGTGGAGTGCAGGGAGATCATATCGGTGTCTCCCTGCCAGAGGGTTTCTGGTGACAGGTCAGGGGCACCACCCAGTTTCTCCTTTTCTTCCCGGACAAGTTTGCTCAGCTCATCAATCCGTTTACCATCGAAATTAACATTGGTTATGGTAGCAAAAAGTCCCTGCATCATCAGGCTGTCCGACTCTGCTGTCGGCGTTTTCCCGGCAGCGGCGCGGGCAAGGCCCGTCAGAGCGCAGGTAAGCTCGTCCTGTTTGTGCGCCACATCAGGTTTTTTGCCGCACACCCCTGAGATAGTACAGCCTTTGCCTCCGGCAGTCTGCTCGCACTGAAAGCAAAACATATTCGCCATTTTACGATAACCTCCTTTTTTATACTTTTATACTTCCGACCCTGACCATGAGGTAAAAGGATGAATTACTAGTGGCATCCTTTTTATCCAGGAAGTAAACCTCAGGAGCTGGATAAAAAATGCAAGGCAAACGAAATTTGTCACAGGTTAATACTTCGATCGTAAGGTCGAGGAAAGTTTTACAAGCGATACAAAAGCTGTTTTTCTGAATATGAGCAAGTAACGTTCCCTGTCTCAGGATACCGAGTCTCTGGATAACTTCTAGTAATATCATACCAGATTGGACGTAATAATATCATGTTATTTGCATTGCCTCGGTGAAGACAAATTTTCCCCCGGAAGGATTCGTATTATTCTGAAATCCACAGTATTATGGGGCACAAGATTATAGACTTTATTCATCCAATTGTGTTAGAATTGTCAACCGTATGAAAAGGCCAAAGGGTATTGTTGCGGTCTTTTTAGTCGCGCTTGTTTTTTTGTGTTGTTTTCCTGGCTGTACAGTCAGGGCTTCTCAGGAGAAGTACGAAGAAACCAGGACCTTGATGAATACATTTTTCAAGGTCACGGTCTACTCCGAGGATAAAGCCCTGGCGGACAAGGCAATCAAGGCGGCTTACAGCCGTATGGAGGAAATAGAGCATATTGCCTCCGTATTTGACCCCGAAGCCGAGGCTTATATGCTTAACCGTGATGGTTATCTGGATAACCCCTCGGTTGATCTGGTGAGGCTTATCAGGCTTTCGATAGAGTACAACAAGATTACGGGCGGTGCTTTTGATATTACTGTACAACCGGTGCTGGACCTGTGGTCAGACATGGACCTGAAGTTATGGGAAAAGAGCGAAGAGGTTCAGCAGTCATATGTCGATGATGGACTTAAGTTCGTTGGCTCGGATAAAATTGATGTTACGGCCGATCGCATCAGCTTTCGGAGAAAAGGGATGAAGATAACCCTGGGCGGCATTGCCAAGGGTTACGCTGCTGACGAAGCCCTCAAGGTCATTTCCGACATCGGTATCAAGCATGCCTTAGTGGCGGCGGGGGGGAATATCAGCTCACTGGGCACCAAACCTAATGGTGAACCCTGGAACATCGCTCTGGTGAACCCCGATAATACCAGTGAAAGTCTTGCCGCCTTCAAGTTTGCCCAGAAATCTATCTCCACATCGGGCAACTACGAGCGTTATTTTTCCCCCGATAAGAAAGTCCATCACATCATTAATCCCAAAACTGGCTACTCTGCTGGCGAGTGTATCAGTGTTACGGTTATATGCGAGGACGGTACGGAGGCCGATGTCCTCTCCACGGCTGTTTTTGTTTCCGGGATAGACGGCGGCATGAGACTGGTCGAATCACTTGACGATGTTGAATGTTTTATCGTGGATGCTAACCGGGAAATACGTACGTCTTCCGGTATAGATAAATATTTTAGCAAGAATTGATGAGGTGAAAAGAGAGGTGAATATCAGGCTGAAAACGAAATCCACGCATGGTGGCGTGAAGTTGCCGGAAAGCAAATTACTGGCGGAAAGTCCAATTGAGCCGGCACCACTACCCGAAACAGTCTTTATCCCACTACAGCAGAACATCGGTGCACCTCCAAAAGCACTGGTCAAGAGGGGAGAGAAGGTACTAAAAGGGCAGAAAATTGCGGATACAGATAGATTTGTTTCTGCGCCGGTGCATGCCTCCGCGTCTGGAGAGGTGACCCGTGTTACCACGGCTGTTAATCCGGCGACAGGCCAGGTAATGGATGCTCTCGTGATAACCTCTGACGGGGAGGATAAGTGGGTGGAACTGGATGTCCCCGAAGACCCTGAAGCACTCTCCACTGAGGAAATCTTGAAGAGGATACGAGAGGCGGGTATCGTTGGCATGGGCGGTGCCTGTTTTCCAACCCATGTCAAGCTGTCGCCACCTAAGGATAACAAGATTGATACCGTAATTCTGAACGGGTGCGAATGTGAGCCTTCGATTACAGCAGACCACAGATTGATGCTGGAATACGGCGAACAGATACTTAAAGGCTTGAATATTATCAAAAAGGTACTCTCAGCAAAAGACACCTATATTGCGATTGAGGATAACAAAGAAGACGCCATGAACCACCTGGAAGGTTTAATTGCGAAGACGGGCTACGACTTTACAATCGCACCCATCAGGACCAAATTTCCCGGTGGTGCGGAGAAAACATTAATCAAGTCCATTCTGGGAAGAGAAGTCCCGATCGGTGGCTTGCCTCTGGCGGTTGGCGTCGTGGTGCAGAATGTGGCGACCGCGAAAGCGATTTATGATGCTATCTATGAGGGTAAACCTGTCATCGAACGCGTGGTGACGGTTACCGGGGCGGTAAAGAACCCCAGGAATCTCATGGTACGCATCGGCACACCGATTAAAGACATGATTGATTACTGTGGTGGCAAGACGGAAGAGGCCGGGGAGATCATTATCGGCGGCCCGATGATGGGTATCGCCCAGTATGACCTTAACTTCCCGGTAGTCAAGGGCACCAACTGTATCCTGATAAAGACGGCGTCCCCCATACAGGAGAAAGACTGCATTAATTGTGGGCGCTGCATCACCAGCTGTGTCATGGGGCTTATGCCCACTTTCTACCCCAAGTACGTGAAGAAGGGACTCTATGATGAGTGTGAAGCGGCTTATGTGACAAACTGCTTTGAGTGTGGCGTTTGTGCTTACAACTGTCCGTCGAATATCCCGATCGTGCAGTATATTAAGGTGGCGAAAAAAGAGCTTGTTAGGAGGAAGGCGAACAAATGATGCCAGCAGAAGAGTTTCAAGTCTCTCCAGGCCCGCATTTGTGGTGTGGGCTTTCGGTAAGCAAGGTAATGTATCTTGTCTTTTTGTCCTTGCTTTTCCCGACTGCAGCGGCAGTCTATTATTTTGGAATTCATGCTCTGCTGGTGATCATCACCAGTGTCGTAACTGCAGTAATTACGGAATTCCTGATAAAAAAATTAAGAGGTCAGCCATTTGTGATGGACGGCAGTGCGCTGATTACCGGTCTTCTCCTGGCTTTAACCCTGCCGTCGTCAATCGAGTTGTGGATGGTCGCCCTGGGGGCTGTCTTTGCGATTGCGATTGTCAAGGAAGCATTCGGGGGGCTGGGACACAATATCTTTAACCCTGCCCTGGGGGCGCGGGCTTTTATGTCTGCCTCATTCGCGGCGCCAATGACAACATGGCTGTTACCTCTCAGCGCTGACGGTGTGACGACCGCAACACCCCTGGCCGACGGTTTTGTCTGGTCAGCCAGATTGGCGGCGCGGCTTGCTCTTTATAAAGACATGTTCATGGGCTTGCGCGCAGGATCGCTGGGTGAGACATCGGCGCTGGCGATACTGGTCGGGGCGGCGGTACTCCTGGTATTCCAGATTATTGATTGGAGGATTCCCGTAACGTATCTCGGCGTTGTCTTTGTCCTCAGTGCCATCTCTGGCAGTGACCCGTTTATGCAGCTTATGGCCGGCGGGCTGCTACTGGCGGCTTTCTATATGGCTACGGACTATGTTACCTCCCCGCTGACATACAGAGGGAGGATCATCTTTGGCATTGGGTGCGGACTGGTTACTTTTGTTATCAGACACTTTGGTGGACTCCCCGAAGGGGTCTGCTACTCAATACTTTTTATGAATGCCTTAACCCCGCTGATTGACAGATATGTTAAGGTGAAGCCATACGGCTTCAAGAAGGCGGTGAAGAATGCAGCCTAATGAAGGTTTCTTTAAAAAATACTACCCCATTATTGTGGTGGTCATCGTTGTTTTCTGCTCGGTTTTTTTGTTGAGCTTTGTGAACCGCTTCGCTGAGGTTAAAATCAGGGAGCAGGAGGATGCGGCGTCGCTGGCGCCGCTGAAGGTTATCTTCTCAGGGATGAGTAATTTCAGGCTGGAAAATGATATTTACGTCATCCTTGACGGGAATGGTAACACGATCGGCTATGCCTTTAAGGCAATGGGGACCGGTTATGGTGGGGATATCAGTATCATGGTTGCCCTTGAGGATGCGAATACGGTCAAGGGTATCGCCATCGTTTCGCAATCCGAAACGCCGGGTCTTGGTAGCCGTATCACGTTACCTGCCTTCGCGGAAAAATTTGTCGGAAAGAAAATTGAAAACATCAAGCTGACAGCTGACGGCGGTGAGATCGATGCCATTACCGGTTCTACCGTCAGCTCGAGAGCCGTGGTAGATGCGATTCGAAATACGGCCCTTGAGAAAGTCAAGGCGCTGCCTGAATAAGGGTAATCAAGAAAGGGGGTATGGATGAAACGAGGAGTTTGGCGAGAGTTTACCAAAGGGTTTATCACAAGTAACGGGCTCTTTATTCTTGTCCTTGGTATGTGCCCGGCCCTGGCACTCACCACGAGGCTGGATACGGCACTTGGCATGACGGTTGCTCTTACTTTTGTCATGTTCTGTACGAATTTTATCATTTCGGCGATCAGAAGATTTATCCCTGATATGGTGAGAATTCCGGTGCAGATTGTGATCGGCGCCAGTTTTGTGACGATTGTGGACCTGATATTTCACGGCTATATTCCGGCCGTCTATGCGCTCATGGGGATATTTTTGCCCCTCATCACCACAAACTGAAACGTGCTCGGTCGGGCGGAAGTTTTCGCCCTGCACAACCCGATTCTCCCGTCAATGCTTGATGGGCTGGGTATTGCCATGGGATTCGGCATGGCCCTGCTGATTGTGACGATTCCGCGGCAGCTTTTCGGGACAGGCAGTCTGGCAATCGGAGACCTCAATTTATTTACCCTGCCGGTTCTGGATAAGCAGCCTGTCGGTATGCTGGTACTGGCACCGGGGGCATTCCTGGTCATGGGATTGCTTCATGCGTTATTCCGAAGGATAGGGGTGGAAAAGAGTGAATAATAATAATCTGCTGGTTATTTTCTTTAATCTGGCGATTGTGCAGAACTTTATCGTCGCGCAATTTCTGGGCCTCTGCCCCTTTTTCGGCGTTACCAAGAAGCTCAGTGATGCGGTCGCGATGGGTCTTGCCCTTACCTCTGTCATGATGGGCTCGGCAGCGATTGCCTGGGTGCTTACCTACTATATCCTTGTCCCGCTTAACATGGTGTACATGAGTACCGTAATCTATATTCTCTTAATTGCAACCCTGGTGCAGCTGGTGGAAATGTTTATCAAAAGGACAAACGCCACTCTTTATAATGCCTTCGGCATCTATTTGCCGTTAATTACCGTCAACTGCGCTGTCCTGGGTATCACCGTTATCAACTTGAGGGAAAAATTCTCCCTGATTCAGAGCGTTACGGCGGCTTTAGGTGGCGCCGTTGGCTTCATCCTGGTGATGGCCATTATGGCAGGCATTCGTGAGAAATTAAACCTGGCTGATCCACCCAAATCCACAAGAGGGTTACCCGTTGCCATTTTTGTCGCTATGATGCTCGGTCTGACATTCTTCGGGTTTGGAGGTATCGTATAGTGATTATTAATCTATTAATTATTACGGCAATTGGACTTGGATGCGCTGTGGCGATTTATGTTGGCTTTGTGAAGATTCCAAATAAGGTTCAGGGGCTGGAAAAAACAGAGGAGATTGCCGGCATATTACCGGGCAGGAACTGTGCCGCCTGTGGCTACCCCGGATGTTTCGGTTTTGCGCAAGCACTCACGAAAGACCCGGAGCTGATACGGAAAACATCGTGTGCCATGGTCGTACAGGATCCGGACAGGTTAAAGCGACTTGGGGAAGCGCTGGGTGTCTCGCTGGATGCCTCGGCAATGAACAAACGATCCCTGGTGCACTGCGCCGGTAACTCGGAGTTTGTCTTTAAATATTCCGGATCGGAAACATGCAAGGGGGCTGCCCAGCTACTTAGCGGCAACAGAAAGTGCCCATACGCGTGTCTCGGTCTTGGTGACTGTGTTGCTGTCTGCCCGGAAGGCGCGATCAGTATTAACCCTGAAAAGAAGGTGGCTTCCGTGGACTGGACAAAATGCACCGGATGTGGTCTGTGTATTCGTGAATGCCCCAAAGGAATTATTGAGCTTGTTCCCGGGGGGACAAAGATTGCTTATCTCTGCAGCTACGAACCCCTGAGGAATATTCCCGGCAGGGAGAGATGCGAGTACGGCTGCATTCATTGCCAGAAGTGCTTTAAGGCCTGTGAATTTGGCGCAATAACATGGAACAAGGCAAAAGCAATACCGGAGTTTGATGCTGAGAAATGCACCCTGTGCCTCAAGTGCGTTGAGGCTTGCCCTCAGCACACGCTATCGAAAGCTGCTCTGGAAAGCGCTGTCATAGAACAAGAAAAGGCGGCAGTTTAACCCCGACATTGTTATCAAGAAAATCTTGTGCCGGGAAAAGCAGGTAAGATAAAATGGGTTCTTGAATTGATCGATGCGTGTTGTGCAGGTAATCCCCGGTGTTTATCAGGTAAGCTTTCGCTATGCGAATATCACCCTTATCGCCGGGGATGCGCTGGTGCTCGTTGATACCGGTATTGCCGGTAGCACGAGAGAGATTGTGAGGGCAGTGGAGAGCCTCGGACGCTCGGTAGATGAAATAAGCCTGATCGTTCTCACGCATAATCATCTGGATCATGTGGGCGGACTACCTGGGGTGAGGAAACTCACCGGGGCAAAGGTAGCCGCCCATATTGCTGATGTTACCGGTCATTTGCCACCGGATCCCCCGTTAATAATCGCGGTTGCCGCGAGTGCTCTCTTCCGCCCTATTCATAAATATATTTATGTCCGGCCGGACGACATTGATATCCGGCTAACAGGCGGGGAGGAATTCCCGTCGTGCTTCGGGCTGCAGGTGATTCATACACCGGGGCATACACCGGGAAGTATCAGCCTTTATCTCCCGCAGAAAAAGCTGCTGATTGTCGGCGATGCCTTGAGCAAGCATGGGGGACATGTTGACCCACCGGTCGCGAATGTCTGCTGGAATTTACCGCTGGCGATGGAGTCGGTCAAAAAGCTGGTACAGCTTGACTTTAACACGCTTTGTTTTGGACACGGCAGGCCGATCAGCGGGGACGCTAGAGCCATGGTGCAGGAACTTGTGAAAAGCTATGAGCAATAAGCACGGTATAAATCTGCTATAATGAAGTAATTCGGGCTTGCTTCAGGTCTTGCATCGTGAGACCGGGTAAAATCCATATTTAGCTTCGTAAAATTGGTTCGTGAAAATAGCAGGGAGAATCGATGCGTATTATTGCTGGTGAAGCAAAAGGTCACCGGATCGTTGCCCCGAAAAGAAGGGCAACCCGCCCGGCGACAGACCTGGTTCGTGGCGCTATTTTCTCCATCCTGGAGAACATGACCGACGACTGGTCGCAGGTACTGGATCTTTTCTCCGGCAGTGGGGCTCTGGGCATTGAAGCACTGTCACGGGGTGCGGGGTGGGTTGATTTTGTGGAGCATTCCCGCGAATGCTGTGCTATAATAAAAAAAAATCTGGAGAAAACAAAGCTTGCCGACCGGGCGCATATTTATTGTTGTGATGTGCAAAAGGCGTTATCTTTTCTGGATAAAGAGTGTGATATTATTCTGATAGACCCACCGTATCCTGATTTATCAATTGGTGACGTGATTACGCGGCTTGCCACGCTGAAACTGCTCAAGCGAAGCACACCGGTTGTCGTAACTCACTCGCCGCACCATCCGTTAGACCTCGTTTACGGTACACTGAAGCGGATTAAAGAAACCCGTCATGGCGATAGCTGTATTGCCGTATTCCGGAAGGAGGAAATGTAATTTGACAGTTGCTTTTTACCCGGGTAGTTTTGACCCAATCACCAACGGACATCTTGATGTTGCACTGAGGGCGGCGAAGTTATTTGAGAAATTAATTATTGGGATCTACGCTACCCCAAACAAAAGGCTTCTCTTTACCACGGAGGAGCGGGTTAACCTTGCCAGAGAAGCGGTTGTCTCTTTACCCGAAAATGCGCATCGAATTGAAGTGATGTCTTTTACCGGACTCACTGTTGACTTTGCCTCGAAGGTCGGTGCTCAGACCATGGTGCGCGGTATGAGAACGGGGTCTGATTTTGAGAGGGAGTTTGATCTGGCAATGATGAACAAAAGATTGCATCCTGAGCTGGAGCTGGTCTGTTTCATGACCAGTCAGGAGTACCAGTTTGTCAGTTCAAGCATCCTGAAAGAAGTGGGCAGGCTGGGGGGAAAGATTGACGATCTTGTTCCGGTTAATGTGGCAAAGGCCCTTAAGGAGAAGATCGAAAGTGGCGATGTGGAAGAAGGGTTTGAGGTTATCGGGAAATAGCGGGGTTGTTTTTGGCAGGAAAGACAAACTATAATAAGGCAGAATGTTAATGTAAAAAGAGATGAGGGACGACGATGGCTTATAAAATTACCGAGGATTGTATCAGTTGTGGCGCTTGTGAATCCGAGTGCCCGAACAAGGCGATAAAAGAAGGATCATCAACCTTCGTCATTGACCCGGAGAAGTGCACGGAGTGTGTTGGCACCGGAAAGGAGCCACAGTGTGCCAGCGTCTGCCCCATACAGGCACCACTGCCCGATGACTCCCGTAAGGAAACAAAAGAGCAGCTTCTGGCAAAATGGCAAAAGCTGCATCCAGGGGAGACACCCAAGACTTAGAAATCATCCGGAAACGCAGTATCGCAGAACAGGATACATTTCATGCGCGGATACAAAATACCGTTATTGATTTTTTATCAGTATCAAGCAAGGATACGCCTTCCATAAGTCTTACACGGGATGGCAGGATCGAATTTGTCACGATGTAGTTGGCGTTGAATGAAGCATTTTATTAAAGCTGCCTGGTCTCCCGTTTTAATCACCATCCTGGCGATAGTTGGTTATCTGTACGAATGGCCTGTTGAGCTTCTGAGCCCAGCGCTGGTCGTCATACTTGTTGTTGGGCTGGTCGTGATGGCTGTGTCAGTCAGGGAAAGAAAGCTGGAGCATGCAGCACTTAAGCTGGATGACTTGGCCCGGTACTTTAACCGCCGTTTTGCTGACACCTCTTCGCTGTCTATCTTCACGATTATCAACAGTCTATCCAGCCTGAATAACCCCGGATTGCTGGAGTGGGTGAGGGCATGCAATACGTCCCAGGTGATTTTTAACGCCTGGTGTAACGGCTTCACCAGCCGCCTGGGAAGCGACGCCAGGACAGCAAGGTTTGGTGTCCATCTACGTGGCTATCTCAGTGAACTATGGTTGCTTGTCATTCATTACCACGAGTTCGTCGAGGCTTTCTACGAGGTAGCGGTAAAAATAGAGATACCCCAGGAAACCATCGATCATTACAACCGGTTTTCCCTGGAATACAATTCTTTTGTGCAGAGTTTTCAG
>JBDRFO010000058.1:0-3384 GCA_043818655.1 Chloroflexota bacterium | reverse complement strand
GGTTCCATTACCGGAAGAAAGGAAATCCCCAATCCCGAGGAGCTGATGGGGCTGCCGGTGAGCAGGGCAAAGACATATTTCCCTTACACAGCGGGCATTCCCTTGCTCCTTTGCATGTTCTCCGGAGGGCTCTTTCTCATGTTTAAGCCCGCAGTATTGCCCACAGCGGAAAAAGAAGCACGACGTGCGAAGAAAAAATACCGGGGGCTGATTGCTGATGTGAGCGAGCCGCCTGATGATGCCGAAAACGTGATTGTCTCCGTTGCTTCCATGGCTGACCTTGCGATCATTGCCCAGGGGCTGCTGAAACCTATCCTGCATGAGGTGGAATCAGACAGACACGTCTACTCCGTGATTGACGATTTGATGAGATACAGGTATGTCAGCTATTAGCACCGAACCCATTATTTACCGCCTGTCCGGAAACCGATTTGATTTACCGGGCCCTGGGAAAAACCGGCTCATGCCCAGCGGCGAAAATATCTTCGGGATAGCCTGTCAGGCTTTTGCGGCACGCACGACGAGCACCGGCGTATCACCGGCGTGCAGAACCTTGTCGGTAACACTGCCGAAAACCCACCTTCTGATGCCCGACCTGCCGTGAGTTGACATGGCGATGATATCAATTGCATTTGCCCTGGTATAGTCAATAATCTGGTCTGCCGGGTAACCAAAACCCGCCGCGGTTGATATTTTGATTCCCCCGTCCCCAAGTGGTCCGGCCACACTATCGAGATAAGCAAGAGATAAAGGTTTCGTCTGTTCTTCGTATTCCTGCAGCGCTTCCCGGGTCATGCCGAGTTGAGGTACCGGACGGGTTGTGACCGGCGGTTCGATGACCTGGAAAAGGACTATTTCTGCATCCAGCGTCCGGGCTAATGCCTCGGCGCACGGCACAGCTGCCTCGCCTAAATCGGAACCGTCGAGCGGCACGAGAACCCTTTTCACCAGTCTCTTCTGCCGGAGGGCTTCAACTTCTGCCGGTGCCCTGATGAGCAATATAGGGCATTGTGCTGCCTGAAGTATCTTGGCCGCGATGTTCCCCAAAAGCCACGAGCCCTCACCGGATGAGCCACGGCTCGCCATGACGATGAGATCCATATTTCTCTTGTCGGCACAGCGCAGTATTTCGGTCGCCGGTTTACCGAGAAGAACCTCAAAATGCACGTTCGCTTCTTTCCCGGGCTGCCAGTCTTTCATCTCCTGCCGCACACGCTCTGTCACATGCTCCAGGTAGGAGCGGTAGAGACGATCCATATCAGAGGGACTGGACTCAAAGACCTTAACCAGAATAATCTCGGCGGCAGCAGATTCAAAGACCTTGGCCAGAATGATTTCAGAACCAATTCTGGCTGCAATCTCCTCGGCATAGGGCAGAGCAATTTCTGCGGAACTGGACCCATCAAGAGGCACAAGTATCTTCTGGTACATTTTCAACCACCTCCTTACATATTGCGGTCAGACAGCCTGTCCGATGGGCAGTGCATGACTGCAGGTCATCCCGCTTTGCCGGGTTGTGATACCGACCATCTCATCTTCATACTAAGGTCTTTCACTGTGATTGTCAATTATCAGAGGATTCCCGTTTTACTCATTCTTTGTTGCTATTACGTGAATTTGAGACGAGGAAAACCGAGACTGCAACCAAGATTGATGAGAATCGGGAGTCCCTTATTGCTCAAACATGATTGGCCTCAAATTCATTTGAATTGGTGAAAACCGGCTTACCAACCAGCAATGAGCAGAACAGGGAATTCTGACGGAGACTGTTGCCCCGGTTTCCACTTGCTTCAGCCGGACAGGGTTTAATTTATGTCAAATAGAGAGCCACGATGTGGCAATGATGGCGAGTGTTCCCACGGTAACGATCACGCTCATCGCAATGTTCAGGATTTTCAGCAATCTCAAGGTACCCATGACATACAGCAGCAGCGGTACCGATAAAGGAACAGCTATCTTGAAAACAGCAAAGGGGGCAGTACCGATGCCGATCAATGTCCTGGATACCGGGAACACCTCGGAGGCTCCGAGGTTCAGGAGAATAAGGGTTGCGCTCATGTCCAGAATGTTCAGCAGGACCCACAAAAATATTGAAGACCGGTATTTGATAAGGTGAGCCCACATGTTTGAACCTGTTTACGGGCCGAACGGGGCAAACGTGAATCCGAGATTCATGCCGCCATGATATTTGCCGTTCATCGCATGTTTAAGATAAATCGAGAAGTCCATTCTCTCGGTGCTGCCCGGTAACAGCACACCGCTCAGGGTAACCTCTTCGGATGGACTGAACGCAATATGAGCCCCGTCAATGCCCAACCTGGCATTGTACACCAGATTCCAGACCGGGCCATCGGGGGTGACACTCTGTCCAAAGCCCATGTCATCCTGCCTGACCGTAATCAGGGCATTCGTATTGCCGATGTTCCGTACGGTCGGGGACATCTCCGTGCCAAAAATAAGGTCACCTTCAACCCATTTGCTGGTGCCGAGGTCGATCGAACCATAGCTGACACCGGTAAAGTCAAACTCACAGGCGGTAACAGGAACGTACGTGAGATAATCTTCCCACGGAATGCCTTGATTACCACCGGTATCGCATGCCCTGACCCGGATGAGGTAGTCGCCAGCCGGGTGGTTGTAGCGCAGGGCTTCATGCCCGCAGAAGGCACGGGCTTGACCCTGCTCAAGTGCGCTCGTGACCTCGCTAAAGGTATAAGGTGCCGCAAATTCAACCAGTCCCTGCTCGTACGCCTGCTGGAATGCCTCTATCCCCGCAGCGAAATCAGCCAGAACAAGCTCCGTGTGATATAGAGGATAACCGGACATGGGAGCGCCCTCGGGGTAAAATGTGTCAACAGAGACACGTTCTACCGAGCCTGTCCCCTGGGGGTCAGCAACGATCGCCCAGAACCAGACAATCTTATCCACCTGGTATTGCCCTGAAGGATTGACCTGCACCCCGGCCCTGGTATGGGCGGGATCGGCATCATCAGGGGTCTCCCAGACGCATTTTATCATCGGCGATTTGCCCTCTCCTGTATCGTCAAGAGGGTTAACCAAGGGGTTACACAGAGTTAAATAAGCGGGAATCGGTTCCTGGCTCAGGGCAAACTCCAGATTAAATACAGTCTTATCAAGCTGAAGGGCATTGCTGGGCCAGTTACTAAAAGGCAGGTCATCAGAAAAATAATGACGGCCCCAGTGCTCCTCTACCCACCTGCTGAGATGCAGAGAAATCCTGCCGGTTCGTATCCGGCAGGCAGGTATCATACCCAGACCAATCCATTTATCCTCTAGTTGCTTCAGGTAAAATGTACCCGCGGCACCCCAGTCGGCGCTACCCAGTACCCGCTCCAAGTCACCGTCACCATCCGTATCAAAATA
>JBDRFO010000057.1:0-9810 GCA_043818655.1 Chloroflexota bacterium | reverse complement strand
CTAGTGTACTGTCTCGTATATAGCTTGACGTACGATTTCTGATGTCATTCCCGCACAAACGGGAATCCAGATAGAAAGCATGGATTCCCGATAAAGCTTGGAATGACAGAGGCCGTAAAGACATTTGTAAGACACTACACTAGATGGTTTTACCAGCTATAGAGACAAGTGATGGCTGGCAATGCCAGTAGAATGTTCTTACGAATGTTAAAACAAATGGTTGTCCAGATCAAATATGGGCATATTTTTCAGTTAACATAAAGCCAGAATATGTAACCGCAGTAGCCTACTTATTCCAGCCTCCGTATTCGAGGAACAAAGGCCAAAGCCAGGATAGACAGGAGGACAAGAACCGCGGCAAATCCGCCAATTGCCAACTGCACCCCCATAGCCTCAGTCAGCAGCCCTGCAGCAAATGTGCCAAGGCTGGCCAGGCCCATCTGCATCATGTAGATGCTCATTACGCGTCCACGGTATTCATCGGAGACATAGTACTGGAGCAGGGTGTTACTCAGGGTCATCCGACTTGCTTCACCTAATCCTACGAATACAATCACAGCCAGAGAGAGATACCAAGAAGTGGAGCAGGAGAAACCCACCAGGGCCAGGCCCATAATAAGACTGCTAACCAACAACATGACACCACGTTTCTTGTTAGGTAAAGAGGCAAGAACAGTGGAGCCGATAATAGCGCCGATACCGGAGACGCTAAGCAATGTTCCCATCCCTGCCGCGCCCACCTTCAGGATATCTTCCGTAAAGACCGGCATCATGAGTATGTAAGGTCTCGATAGCAGCACAGCGAAGAGGGTGAAGACCAGGACGAGCAGGATAGTGGCATCGCGCCGTACGTATTCCACTCCTTCTTTGATATCCCTAAGGGCACGTTTGCCACGAACGGCTATCGTGCCGGTGAGTGGCATGAAGGAGATGAAGACTACAGCCATAAGGTATAAG
Source organism: Chloroflexota bacterium (assembly GCA_043818655.1). Classification (GTDB taxonomy): domain Bacteria; phylum Chloroflexota; class Dehalococcoidia; order Dehalococcoidales; family JAZDNC01; genus JBDRFO01. The sequence continues at coordinate 8,853 of JBDRFO010000057.1, read as the reverse complement.
CTGGTCATGGTATAGTAGACAGCCTCAAAATCAAGGGCGGCGATAAGGAAGCCCGTTACTGCCGGAGTTAGGAGTCGTAGAACGTTCGTTCCCATATTAGTCAGAGCGATGGCATTCATAAGCTGCTCCTCGCCGACAATCTCGGGGATGATAGCCTGACGTGAAGGCATCATAAGCCCCATAACGATTCCCTGAAGCAGACCTGCTACTGCCAGGATCCACCATGAGCCGGCGTGTTCACTGCTGAGGTAGCCAAGAGTCAGGGAAAGAGCGATACCCAGTGAGATTACAGCTGAGGTCCCTTGTCCAACAAGCAGAATATGTTTTTTCTGGATACGGTCTGCGATGACTCCGCCGAAAAGGGATAAGCAAAGCATCGGCAGGGCATGGGCTAAAGACATTAATCCCAGAATAGCGGCAGAACCAGTCACGCGATAGACGAGTAAAGAACGGGCAACCATTTGCATATTCATGGCGGCTCGTTGTCCCATCAATCCGCCGTAGTAGAGGCGGTAGACAGGATTCCCTAAAGAGCTAAAGGTCCTGCTGAGCGAGGTGATTATGCCACTCTTGCCTTTGACCATCTAGAGTTCCATGCCCAGCGCTCTATTCATCTGCTTCTTTCTTCACGCACTAATTACTCCGTTTTAAACCCATGGAACGAAAACTACTCATCAAGCGGAGTACAAATTTCAAACAACAGTCCTCATTTTACATCTTTGGTTCTGAGAGGGCAAACTGGAAGAGTTTGAAGTGATCCAGGGAAGCAGGTTAGCCATTTATAGTGTCTGATGTCTCGTCTACTACATCTTATATATAACAGAAAGCTTTCCTGAAATCTTTTATGAATATAATTGAGGTGGGGGAGTGTGACGTGAGAATTGTATATTCTATCCCTATGATTTCTGATAGCTCGTCCGGAGATCCAGATGGAGTTTTACCTTTTATGCAAGATGGTAGAGCATACGGGATTCGAACCCGTGGTCTCCTCCTTGAGAGGGAGGTGTCCTAGGCCGCTAGACGAATGCTCCATTTTGAAAAACCGACGGCGGAACAGGGTAACATAACAGCGCTACCATTATCGCCTCAAGAGCCGGGAAAGTCAAGGTTAGAGCACTGTATCTTCCCGTCATGCCAGGCTGTTTTCACAAAAGTTAAGACTGCCAGCACGAATTTACGGTCCATAATTAAAAATGACCGATAGTTTTACCGTTCCGGAGTTGTTTTTCACGTGTCATTGTGCGCGTCAGCGAAGTAATCTGTGAAATCAGGGTGTTCTAGACGGATTGCTCCGGGCTTCGCCCTCGCAATGACATAGATCAAATTAGAACGATGCCTTCAGAAAATTATCTTGACGGAATAGTTCTATTATGTAATAATTATGAAGATGAATTATATTTGCAGGGGCTAAGGAGAGGGAGAATATAATGAAAGGTGATTCGGTCATAAATGATATCATCGAAAATCTCTTGTTTATTCTTCCGTTCATCCACAGGAAAATCCTGAAGATTGAGATTGAACGTGAGAATGGGAACCTATCGCGACCTCACCTTGGCATCATGATGGTGCTGCATGAGGAAGGGACACAACCTATTTCTGAGATCGGGAAAAGACTTCTGATACCGAAACCGCAGATGACCGGTTTTCTGGATAAGCTTGAGTCCATGGGAATGGTCGAAAGATTCCCTGACAGCGATGACCGAAGGGTAATCAACATCAAGCTGACCGAAAAAGGGCAGAAATCTCTGGATGCCATGAGAAAAGTGGTAAGAGAGAACCTCAGGGAGATAATTTCCGGGCTTGATGCCGGCGACCTGGAGCAGTTGTCCAGCTCACTGGCAAACGTCAGAAATATCATGACAAAACTATAATGGGAGTAGAGATTACCAGATGAACAAAGGGACATTTCTCAAATTAAGCCTCGCGATAATTCTTGGCATCGGGTCTTTTCCGCTTGCCGGGTGTCAGCTGGGCGCACCGAAAGATGATGTATCGGAGAGCCAGACAGCAACGGTTACCCGCGGTGATCTGACAACCTATATCAGTGCCAGCGGCAATCTTGCCTACCCGGAGACACAGGATATCCGTCTTGAAGCCTCAGGGGTCGTGTCTGCCGTGCTGGTAATGGAAGGGGATATGGTCAGGAGTGGGGACATCCTTGCCCGTCTTGATGATAGTACTATCCGTGATACGATCAAAGCTAACCAGCTTAACATCAACAGTCTGGAAATATCCCTGGAAAAAGTAACCAATACCTTCAAGCAGCTGATCTACCCTTATACCTATGCCACCTTCGTTTTTGATGTGCCGGAGGCGATTGTTGCCTTAAGGGATGCCAGACGCAAGATAAATGATGCCGTGGCGCAGCTTGCGACAGGTGTTACTCCTGAGGAGTCGCCTTCAGCAGCCGAGCTTTTCCACAGTGCCGAGGAAGATCTGATCAGGGCGAACGAAAGGCTTACCCGCGGGGAGGGTGAGGAGGTCTTTGGTCCTGTTGGAACGGGTGCTCCCTTGCAGTACACGGACTTCTTTCGGCTGCGCTCTGCACAGCTTGATATGGAAGATGCCCGGGTTAAGCTGGATAAAGCGGAATACGATCTTGAAACAAACGAAGCGGAACTTCTGAAAACAGTGGTTAAAGCACCGTTTGATGGGCTTATCACCCAGGTAAATATCTCAGATGGTGCGGATATGAGAGCGGGCAATGTTGTCCTGACCATGACCAGGGTGAATAAATTTGAAGCCAATGTCCTGGTGAACGAAATAGATATCTTCATGGTAAAGCCGGAAGGCAAGGCAACCGTGCAGATTGATGCGGTCCCGGGGATGGAGGTTCCCGCCAGGGTGGTCTCCATTGCCCCGACCGCAGTTATCCAGAGCGGGGTGGTGAATTACAGGATCAAGGTTGAACTGATATTATCGCCGGATTCCGCTCTGGCTGAGATTGCCACCGGAAACCGGGCGCCTGGTTTTTCTGATATCGAACTGAGGGAAGGGCTTTCCGCCACGGTCAATATCCTGAAAGAGGAGAAGAAGGGTGTTCTGCTGGTGCCGAACCGAGTAATTGCCCGCCAGGGAATCGAGACATCGGTGCAGGTTCTGAAGGCTGACGGTACGGTTGAGACAAGGACGGTGAAAGTCGGTGCCAACGATACCCGTTATACCGAGGTGACCGATGGTCTCACCGAGGGAGATAAGGTTGTTTTAAGGCTTACGGCCAGCCAGACAGCAACCCAGCCAAACGGGGGTATGCGTTTCGGCCCGCCGTAATCCATGAATCAGGAGGATTGGTTCGTTGATACAATTGAAAAACATTGTCAAAACCTATCCCATCGGGAAAAGAGAACTTACTGTCCTGAAAGGGATCGACCTGAAGATCGAAAAGGGGGAAATGGTTGCCATTATGGGACCATCCGGTTCCGGTAAGTCCACGCTGCTTAACATTATCGGCTGTCTTGACAGACCGTCTTCGGGCAGCTATCTCCTGGAGGGGCGGGAGGTAAGCAGGCTCGGTAGCAATGATCTGGCGCGGGTGAGAGGTCAAAAGATTGGGTTCATTTTCCAGTCGTATAACCTGCTCTCCCGTATTTCGGCGGTGGCAAATGTCCAGCTGGGGCTGACCTACGCAGGTGTCAGAGACAGGCATCTGGCGATGGAGTCCCTCTCTCTTGTCGGGCTGGCAGAGCGGTCGCACCATAAACCGACGGAGCTGTCGGGTGGTGAGCAGCAGAGGGTGGCGATGGCCCGTGCCCTGGCGAAAAACCCCGCCATTGTGCTGGCGGATGAGCCGACGGGGAACCTGGATTCAAAGTCGGGCGGCGAGATAATGTCCATTCTGACGGAGCTTCACAAGCAGCAGGGGATTACCATGGTCATTATCTCTCACGATATTAACGTTGCACAGCGCTGCCAGCGCATTATCAACATCAAAGACGGACAGATTAATAATGGAGATAGGCATGAAGAAGTGGTTTGAGCCGGTATCATCCGCCTGGAGCGGGGTTACGACCCACAAGCTGCGGAGCTTTCTAACCGTGCTTGGCGTCGTCATCGGCGTGGCGGCGGTCATCACCCTGATGTCCATCGGGCGGGGGCACGCAAAAGATGATTCTTACCAACATTGAGAGCCTTGGCTCAAACCTTCTTTTTATCAGCCCGGGGTCAACCAATATCGGTGGGCTGCGTGGTGAAACCGGTAGTGTCGCTTCGCTCACGCTGGAAGATGCCGTAGCGATAGAGGACGATATCCCGTATATTACGGCGGTTGCCCCCTATTCTACCGTGGGGGCGCAGGTTATCCTGGGTGACCAGAACATCTACAGCCGGATTACGGGGATAACCCCGGAGTACCAGCAGGTTTACAATCTGGGAATTGCCGATGGGTACGTGATTACCGAGTACGAACACCAGGTTGCTATGAAAGTGGCTGTGATTGGGGCGACGGTGAAGACCAACCTTTTCGGCGACGGCGAGGCAGTGGGCAGCAAGCTGAGGGTCGGCAATACTGTCGTGCAGGTGATCGGTGTACTGGAAGGTAAGGGACAGTCGATTATGGGTTCCGTTGATAGCTCGATCCTGATTCCCCTTACCACCATGCGGCAGGGTTTTTCCCAGCAGCGCAGCACCCGTGGTGAATTTGTCGTGAACTCGATCTCCATCTCGCTGGCTGACCAGGAACACACCAGTGAAGCTGTCGGTGAGATAACGGATCTGCTCCGCCGGCGGCACCAGCTTTTGGATACCCAGGATGATGATTTTACCGTTACCTCACAGGAGGATATTGCGAAAACCATCACCGAGGCAACGAACAGCCTGACCCTTCTTCTTGGTGCGATCGCCGCAATCTCTTTGCTTGTCGGTGGCATTGGTGTCATGAATATCATGCTGGTATCGGTTATGGAGAGAACACGTGAGATAGGTATCCGCAAAGCACTGGGGGCGCGAAACTGGGATATCTGGCTCCAGTTCCTGATCGAGGCGGCATTCCTTACCCTGACCGGCGGGCTTATCGGTATCGGTATCGGATACGGTGCCGCTTACTTTATCTCAAAGACGGGGGTTATCTCTGCTATTGTCAGTCCGGATATGCTGCTTCTTGCCGTCTCTGTCTCCGTCGGTATCGGCATGTTTTTCGGTTTTTATCCGGCATGGAATGCCTCCAGGCTAAGCCCGGTGGAGGCATTCAGGGCAGAGTAGGCGGGGAGATAACAGGAGTGAAGCGGGATTTCACGGCTGCTTACTTAAAATGTGCACGCCCCCGAAATACCGTCCGTGAGACCGGGCGGGTTCCATGCTCATCTGCCCTGTCACCCTGAGAGGCAAAGCAAGTCTGAGCATTCATTTTGTCATTGCGAAGAGCGATAGCGACGAATAAATCCGAAAAGTCCGGCCAGGCGGGACAGATTGCTTCGCTGACGCTCGCAATGACAGAGAAACAATACCATCAACCAGATTGGGATGATATATTGTTTCCCTGTGTCTTGAGGCAGGGCAGGGTAAAATGCTATATTATCTTCTGAGTGAAATTCTGAATCGGGGGAAGCGATGAGCTACGCGGTATCCTGGAGTGGGGGCAAGGACAGCTGTTTTGCCTGCTACCTGGCGGGTAATGATGGATATAAAATATCACATCTGTTGAACTTTATTTCGCAGGAATCCGGAAAGGTGGGTGCTCACGGGACGGAGGCCGGGCTCATCTCGCTGCAAAGTCATGCCCTTGGTGTGCCTCTCATACAGCGGACAACAACGTGGGAGAACTATGAACATGACCTGAAGGATGCGGTCATGGGCTTGAAGGCTGCTGGTGTCGATGTCGAAGGTGTGATTTTCGGAGACATCTATCTTCCGGAGCACCGGGATTGGGTGGAGAGGGTCTGTGATGATCTGGGTGTCCGGGCGGTTGAGCCGCTCTGGGGGAAAACCCCGGACAATATTCTGAGCGGTTTTATTGACGCCGGGTTTGAAGCGGTTATTGTGAGCGCCCGGTCAAGTCTGATTGATGAGTGCTGGATTGGCCGTATTGTGGATAAAGAGTTTATCACCTATTTGAAGGACAGGGCGATTGATCTTTGCGGGGAGAACGGCGAGTATCATACCCTGGTGACTGCCGGCCCCATTTTCCGGGGAAAGATACAGATTACCGGGAGCGAGACGGTTTCCGGTGATGGCCGCTGGTTTCTTAATACGACCGGTTATCAGCTTGTCGTGTGATGCCGGGAAATTCCGTATCCAGGGCAAAAAAATACGATTGGTGCTTCTTTCGGGGAAGTGCTGGAACTGGCAGACAGGCATGGCTTAGGACCATGTGCCGCAAGGCGTCAGGGTTCGATTCCCTGCTTCCCCACCAAACTGAAGCTATTTCTCTGCTCTTTTTGTCAGTTTAGGTTTCTGTTCAATCACAGTTGTTTTTCAAACGCGTTTGAGATAGGGTAAAGACGGGTTAGCAACCATGAGTGAACAAAAAACAGTTCAGAATAAGGTTGAAGTCTATTACTTTTCCGGAACCGGTAATTCGCTATTCGTGGCAAAAGAGTTACAAAAACGGGTGCCGGGAGTAAACCTTAAACCGATGGTAAGTCTCTTAACCATGGATGTGATCGAGACCGTTGGAGAAACGGTGGGATTTGTGTTCCCTGTTCATCTCACGACGGTTCCCGCACCCGTAAAGACTTTTATCCGGAAACTGGATTTAAAATCAGCCCGGTATATCTTTGCCCTGGCGACGCGGTGCGGCACCACGCACAGGGCTTTTCTTGACATACAAAAATGGCTGAAGCAAAAAGGTAAAAGCCTGGACTCGTATTTTACCCTGAATATGGCCAACAATGACCCGAAATTCGATTATCAGGTGCCAACAAAAGAGGAGATAGCCAGGCTTGAATCGGTATTCCAGGACAGGCTTGATTCAATTCAAAAAATCATTACCGCTAAAGAAAAATACCATGAAAAAGACACTCAGGTTATCACTCCTGTCTCTTCTGCAATTCTACGGCTCATTCCCCTGATTATGTTTCTTACCGGGCATGTAGGTTCCGGACAGGAGCTATATGCCGATTCAAAATGTAAAGGATGCGGGACATGCGCAAAGGTCTGCCTCTCCCGAAAGATAATGATGGTCGATGAGAAACCGGTGTGGCAGAAGAATATCAGATGCTATCTGTGCGGTGCCTGTCTTACCTACTGCCCGGTGCAGGCAGTCCAGATCAAGCCCAACAGGTTCCCGAAAATAAGCACGGAAAACAAGGGCAGGTATCCTCATCCTTACGCAACAGCCGATGATATTGCACGGCAAAAAGATTGAAAGTTGAGTTGTGACAATTCAACTGTACCACAAGCTATCCAGAAACTGCTTTGTCCGAATCTGCGCAGTTATTGTGCCGTATCTCAAGATACCGAGTTTCTGAGAGGGATTCTGCTGGCATCCGCTCTGTCATTGCGAGGAGCGGCAGCGACGAAGCAATGACAGTTATCAACCAGAGCCATGCGAAGGAAACACAAACCACGATAAATATTGTCTTGCCACGATGAGTGTGTTAATCTATATTGTTGCTGGCTTTGCCCAGTTGAGTCATGAGAAATGTCACCAGCAGCACCATGGAAGTCATCTGGGAAAATGGCATTGTAAGACAAGGCTTTTCCTTACTCAGATGCGTAACATAAATTTCTGGATGGCTTGTAGTTATTAATGCAACTTGGTTGCGGTTGCTGATAAGGAGGGTTAGGTTTGGCAAAGGGGAAAATCGGGGGAGGCAAACGCCAGGTTATACGACGTACGGTTTCCCGTAGACAAAGGGAGAACAAAATACAGCGCCTTATTTTTGCCATTGGTATAAGTGTTATTGTTGTGGTGATTGCGCTCATGGGATCGGGATGGTATCTCACCCAGGTAAGACCATTTCAGCAGACCATCATGAAGGTCAATGATACGGACATCAAGATGCGACTATACGTGACGAAACTGGTGATTTCCGGGCCGAGTGAGGCTGAGGATCAGATCAGGCAGTATGAACTGGAAAGGCAGACAGCTTTGAAACTCGGCATCAGTGTCAGTGAGGATGAGGCGCGTACTGGACTGAAAGATGAGCTTCTCGAAAATGGCTGGCCTGAAACCAGTGAGTATCTTGCGGTGCTGAAACACAAAGTCCTGGTCAATAAACTCCAGGATGAATATTTTGAACAGGAAGTTCCGATAACGGCGCCGCAGAAGGATTTGCAGGCCATGTTTCTGGCGGAAGAGGCTCAGGCAAATGATATCAGAGACAGAATTCTGGCGGGTGAGGATTTCAGTGAGCTTGCCGCGACATTATCCCTGGATCAAACAACAGAAATTAATAAGGGGAACATCGGCTGGCATCCAAGGGGAGTCCTGAGCTTCATCCTTGGTTCGACGGTGGTTGACGATATTGTCCTCAACCTGAAAAAGGGTGATATCAGTCAGCCGATACATGATGCGGCGAAAAGTAAATTCCTGGGCTACTGGTTGATTAATGTTCTGGAGAAAGATGGCGAGAAAGCTAATATCCAGCTAATGCTGCTTGGTACCGAGAAAGAGGCAGGGGAAATAAGAGCCAGACTGGAAGGTGGGGAAGATTTTATCACCCTGGCGAAGGAGTTTTCGCAGATGCCCGGCGCCACGACCGATGGTGGCGATGTCGGCTGGGTGAATAAAGGTGAGCGTGGCGAGCTTTTTGATAGCTTTATCTTTGATTCTGATGTTACAGCACCGATATTAAGCCCGCTGATTTATGATGGAGATATCAACACCAAGGGTGGTTACTGGCTGATTAAAATTGCTGATGAGGCAGACGATAAGGTTATAGCGAACGAAGACCGGGAAATGCTGAAAGAGCGAGC
>JBDRFO010000056.1:0-5190 GCA_043818655.1 Chloroflexota bacterium | reverse complement strand
GCTATTGGGGGCAGGTCACTCATTCTACCGCAGTAAGCTAAGCAATGGGATTGCTTGTGACGATAATGAATGCTATTTCTGAGATGGAGGTGATTTCGATTATGGAAAAAGGAAAGGAACGGCTCACAATGTTGCTGAATTATCTTATTGAGCACAATGGGGGAGCACAGCAAGGAATTAATAGAAATAGCCGAGGAGTCTAAAACAGTGGCAAATGACTCTGTTCAAGACGACATACGAGAAGCTGCCCGATTAATGAATGAGTCCACAAAATACCTGACGCAAGCTTTGAAGAAATTGAGCAAAGACTAGGGAGGAGGTACTTCATGTGTCTATCTAAGGCATGGTTCAAGGGAGAAAGCACAGGGAAAGCCATTATGGAAAATATTGTCAAAATAAAGATAGAAGATGGCAAGGTGATATTGAGTTCTCTGTTTGGCGAAGAAAGGATAGAAAAAGCAACAGTGGAAGAGGTGGACTTTACACGTAGTAGTATCATACTTAACAGAGATTAAGTTACGTGTAGTAGACGAGACCTCTCTGACAGGATTATCTGTCTGGTGCAAACTGCCCACCAACATACTGGATTTCCCCCATCAGTGCGTCATCTTGTATCCCCCTGCCTTCTCCAGTATAATGGCACGACCTGAAATTTTCCCTTACAGGATAACCATCTTGTTTTATCGATCGAGACCCCGGACTATTGCTGGCCCACTGAATATCCTCGGCATCCTGGCACTGTCCGGTGTTGCCGGGCCCCTGGTACTGATTATTACCGATCTCACCGCCGCCTTTTCCGAGCCAGGGTATAATCTGATCCGGGATTCAATCAGCCACCTGGCGCTGACCCCCATGGGCTGGGTGCAAACAATTGGTTTCCTGGCGATCGGGTTGCTGGTAGAAATCTTCGTAGCGGGGCTGCTTTTCGGTATCCGCGGCAAGAGAGGCTTCGGGCTCAGTATCGGGCTTCTTGTTTGCTTTGGCTTTGGTTTGCTCCTCATTGGTGCCTTCCGGATGGACCCCGTTGGCACTGCGCCGACCATCGAAGGCACGATTCACACGGTGACCGCCACGACTGCTTTCTGGATTTTCCCCGGTGCCCTCTTATTGCTGGCACCCAGCCTCAGAAACGACCCGTTCTGGAGAAAACTTTTCAACTACACGATTGATACCTGCGTTGTTGCTTTCGCCCTCATCGCAGGCTGGTCATTTCTCCCGGATCAGGCAAGCTGGTTTGGTCTGTACGAGCGGATTCTTGTGGCAAACATGGTAATCTGGATCGAAGTCATGGCAATCTGGCTCCTGCGCCTGTCATTGAGACATCAGCGAACGGCAGAAAAAGACAGCCCTATTTCAACCAGGCTACCCGAAAACTGACTTTTCAAACCTGATAACAGAACCTGCGCAGGATGAAAGTGCCGTATCCCCGGCTGACCTCCAGCATGACGTATTCCAAGGAATAAGCATCAGGCTGTTTTAGCAGGGGTCTCTCCAATGGCACGGCGGTGGCTTTTCCCCCATGCTGTTGCCTGCTGCATCAGCTCGCGGGCATTGCGTAAGGCAGTGTCGGTATGCCGGTTACCGGCAAGCATCACCGCAAGCTCCTTCACCCGTGCCTCACCATCAAGCTTCTGGAGGATGCTCAACGTTCGTGTGCCGGAGACCTCCTTGTGCACACTGAAGTGTGTGTCCGCAAAAGCCGCAATCTGGGGAAGGTGCGTAATGCAAACCACCTGGTGGTTCTGCGCCAGGCCCCGGAGCTTCCTGCCGATTATCTCCCCACTCCTTCCACCGATACCGATATCAATTTCATCGAAAACAAGCAACGGGATGCGATAGGCTTCGGAAAGCACACTTTTTAATGCCAGCATGAAACGGGAGATTTCTCCGGTGGAAGCTATCCCGGCCAGGGGTTTCTTCGGTTCTCCGGGATTGGTGGCAACCATGAACGCAACGTTATCAGCCCCTTCGTTGCTGTAGGCATAACTCTCGCCGTCAGGGAAAATAATCCCGTCCCTGTCCGGTTGTTGACCGAGACGCACTTCAAATTCAACCTGGGACATGTTCAGGTCAGCAAGCTCTTTCTTTACCTCGATTTCCAGCTGCCGCGCCGCCTTCGTACGCGCCACGGAAAGCCGGGAGGCGATCTCTCCCATCTCCTCCCTGAGAATGCGGCTTACTTCTCCGAGCTGCATCCGCCTTTCGGCGGAATGCTGCATCCCTGCCAGCTCTTTTTCTGCCTTTGCCATGAAATCAAGGACATCTCTGATTGTGTGCCCGTACTTTCTTTTTAAGCCCCGCATTATTTCCAGCCGGGATTCGACTTCTTCAAGACGGCCTGGGTCGTACACGAGACTGTCGCTATAGGTGCTGATGTCGCGCGCCGCCTCCGTGAGACCATAGACAGTCTCGTTCAGGAAGTTAAGCTGCTGTTGCAGCGCCGGGTCAATTTCAACAAGCTTTTTCATCGCCTGAACCGCTTCATTCAACCTGTCGACAGCCGGTTCTGATTGGCGTGAGGCATCCTCGTAAAGTGCCCGGTAAGCCTCTTGCGAAATCACCTTCAACTGCTCGGTTGCCGCAAGGATATGCCGCTCCGCTTCAAGCTCCTCCTCTTCGTCTTCCCGCAGCTTCGCCCGACCGATCTCTTCAACCTGAAAACGCAGGTAATCCGCGCGGCGGACGCTGTCCTGCTCATCTTTCTCCAGCGCTGCCATCTCCTGCTTTATCCTGTTTCGCTCTGCCGCCTTAATACTGAAGCTGTTCCGCAGTTCCAGAGTACGGGCATAGGCATCCAGAAAAGCAAGATGGGTATCGCTATCAAGGAGGGATAGATGTTCGCTTTGAGCGTGGATATCAACCAGTAAACCCCCGATTTGCCGCACCAGCGTCTTCGGGGTAACATGCCCGTTCAATCGTATCACACCAGGCTTCTGTCTCCGAAGCTGGCAGTCAATCACCAGGGTATCATCGTCGGCAGCAAGGTCTTTTTGCGCCAGCAAAGTCCTGAGTGCAGAGAATTTCTCCTCCTGAGTGACGGCAAAAACCCCCTCAATCTGCGCGGCGTCCGCGCCGTGCCGGATGTCATCTCCGCTGGCTTTCCCGCCCAGCAATATCTCCAGGGCATCAATAACCAGGGATTTACCGGCCCCGGTCTCGCCGGTAATGACATTCAGCCCGTCATCCAGGCTCAGACTCATGTCCTCGATAATCCCCAGATTTTGAACTCTTAACTCAAGCAACATCAGCGTTAGCCATAGTAATAGTCCGTATCAATGTCGGAGTTATCCATCGGCTGCCAGTACTCCGCGGTCTTCTCCGGGGGCATGACATAGAGATAGAAGGACGTGTACCCTTTCTCAATCTGGCGGGAGGGTTTCCACCCGGGGATGGCGAATGTCTCCATGACCACCCTGCTTCCGGGTCGAAGCTCGCGCTCAAGTTTCGGTCTTAAGGCGCGCGATGCGGTGGGGTAAAGGTAGCACAGCACGAGAGAGGCAGCCGCCAGATTTACTTTCATGACATCGGCATTCACGAAGGAAGCCTTCTCGACAAAGCCCTGGTTCCTGGCAGTCTCCTCCGCATGGCGAAAATGCTCAGGGTCAAGCTCGACGCCCACCGCCTTCCCGGCTCCCTGCGCCAGAGCGGCAAAAACCAGTCTCCCATCGCCGGAGCCCAGGTCATAGACCACATCTTCGGAAGTAACCGGCGCCAGTTCGAAGAAGGCATCAACACGGTCCGCCGGTGTCGGCACCCATCCGATAAATGACGGCATTTTCCTCACCTCCTGTTATTCTCAGCCAGAGACGCCGCCGGTAGCACCATCATTGCTCACATTCAAAGCCAGCGTGCGGTACAGGGTGATGCATGTTACCCGCACGGTGCGCGGAGCGTTCCGGCAGCATCAGGGCCGCTTTCACCATCTCCCGGTGCCGGGGCGGTTTATTTTTTTGCCGGTGCCTTACTTTTCCCGGCACGCCACTCCGCCAGTCTTGCCATCCCCCGGTCAAGGTCGGCATCGGACAGTGTCAGAGAAATCCGTACGTAGCCCTCACCGCTTTTCCCGTAGCCGGCACCGGGTGTCACCACGATATTCAGGTCCTCCAGCAGCTCTGTTGCGAAGCTGCCCGAGCTGTAACCCTCCGGCACCTTTGCCCAGACATAGAGACTTGCCTTCGGGACGTCCGCTTCAATCCCCAGCTTGTGCAGTGTCTCGATAACCACGTCGCGCCGTCTCTGGTAAACCTTATTGTGCGCCTCGATGCAGTCCTGGGGGCCCTCAAGGGCAGCAATCGCCGCATGCTGAATTGCCAGCGGAATGCCTGAGTCCATGTTTGACTTGATTTTCTTCAGGGCACCGATCAGCTCGGGATTGCCCAGGGCCATGCCGATACGCCATCCGGTCATATTATAGCTCTTGGAGAAGGAGTGAAACTCGATGCCGACATCCATCGCCCCCTCCGCCTGAAGGAAGCTGACCGGTCGGTAACCATCATAAGCAACCTCGGTATAAGGCGCGTCGTGGCAGATGATGATATTGTGCTTCTTCGCGAATGCCGCCGCCCGGTTGAAAAAGGCGAGGTCGGCGACCGCCCCGGTCGGATTATTCGGGTAATTGAGCCAGAGAACCCTTGTCCGGTTCAGGATGTCATGGGGTATGCTCGCGAGATCCGGTAAAAATTTGTTCTCTCTCGTCAGGGGCAGGTAATAGGGTTCGCCGCCCGCCAGCCTGGTGCTGATGCTGTAAACGGGATAAGCCGGGTCCGTGATGAGGGCGACATCCCCCGCATCAATCAGGCAAAAGGACATATGGGCAAGACCCTCTTTCGCACCGATCAACGGGGCTACTTCCTTGCCTGGATTGAGCCTGACATCAAAGCGTTTCGCATACCAGCGGGCAATCGCCTCCCGCAGTTCCGCAAGCCCATCTGACTCCGGATAGCGGTGGTTAGCCGGGTCATGGGCTGCCTGGCACAGCCTTTCAATTACATGAGATGGAGTGGGTATATCCGGGTCACCGATGCCAAAGCTGATTACATCCTCGCCCCTGGCTTTTTTCTCCGCGATTTTCCGACTTATCTCCACGAACAGATATGGTGGCAGGTTATTAACTCTTCGAGACATTCTCATTTCATTTATACCTCGTGTAGCCATTCTCCGGTGAATACTGTTTCGGCGGGGCCGCTGAGG
>JBDRFO010000055.1:0-10439 GCA_043818655.1 Chloroflexota bacterium | reverse complement strand
TAAGCAGTTTCCCGGCATTGGTGTTTCGGTCATGCTCTATTCAGGCGATATTCCTCAGGACATGGACTACTATAAACTTGAAAAAAAGGTCATTGAGCGGCTGGCAAACCTTTATACTAAAATAAAGCAAAAGAGAAAGTTTACTTATCGAGAGGGTAGACTGCATTTAGAATTCACAGCCCTCCGTTTGCGAAAGAAGATTCCCACAGTTTGGAACCACCCCAATATGCCTGCGAGGTGGGCAGGGACAGAACAAATACGTAATGTTATAGAAAAGAAGATAAACAACTATGGATTTGTTAAGAAACAGAAGCTTCCCTTTGTAATCGCTCTTATTCTACATGATGTGCCAGCAGGCGAAAATGGTCTGATTAATGCACTTCATGGACAGCCTGCCGTTACCGTGCATAGTGATAGCAATGATAATCCCATAAAAGTAACAGAAGGAAGAAATTACAATGGTTTAGTGACGCCAAAGCCTGGTGAGAATTGGATGGCAAGAAACACTCGCCTGAGTGGCGTCATAAATGTGCTTAGCAAGTTGGAGGATAGAGATAATGACCAGAAAGAAAGAGTCCATTACATGAGTTGGATACCCAACCACTGGGCATGTAATCCGCTGCAAGCGGACTTCATGAAGGGATACCCTATACTTCATTCTACGGAGAGCGTTTCAGATAATGAAACGAAAATATCTTGGGAATGGCTTAATGGAGACAATCCGAAAGTCTTTGACTGTTAGGAAACTTAACTGAATTCTGGCTTGTAAATGAAAACCATCGGTATTACCACCACGGTGCCCATTGAAATACTCTATGCGGCGGGCTACCAGCCGGTTGACCTGAATAATATCCTTGTCTCTGACCCTTCCCCGGAGCGGCTGGTTGCCATTGCCGAGCGGGCGGGTTTCCCCTTAAACTGCTGCAGCTGGATCAAGGGCATCTACGGGGTCTGCATGGACAAAGGTCTGGAAGATGTCCTCTGCGTGACCACCGGCGACTGCTCCAACACCATCATGCTTTCAGAAGTCCTCAAGCGCAGGAAGCTCAATATCATCACCTTTGCCTACCCGCAAAAGCCGGATGTTGCTGACGTCAGGCAAGCCCTTGAAGGGCTGGCAACAACCCTCGGCACAACGCTCGACGCGGCGGAGCGGGTCAGGAATGAAATTAGGGAGGGCAGGGAGCTGGTTTGGGTGCTTGATCGTCTCACCTGGGATGAGGGACGGGTAAGCGGGCAGGAGAACCACTACTGGCAGGTATCCAGCTCGGATTTTAACCAGGACTACAATAAGTATTGCCGAGATTTGGAAGAGCTGCTTGCCGCCTGCCGGGAGCGTCCCGTTTATCCGGGGGGCTGGCTGAGGCTGGCGTATATCGGCGTTCCCTCCGTCTTTGCCAGAGACCTCTATCCCTGTCTGGAGAGCCTTGGGGCAAGGGTGGTTTTTAACGAGGTGCAGCGTCAGTTCACCATGCCTTTCCCCGGCGGCTCGCTGGCAGACCAGTATGCCCGCTACACCTATCCCTATGCCATCAACAATCGTCTGGAGGATATCCAAAAGGAGATAGCAAGACGCCGTGTGGACGGTATTATCCATTATGTCCAGGCGTTTTGCCACCGCGGCATCGGGGATATTATCTTCCGTGACGCCCTGAATCTGCCCATACTGACCCTTGAGGGTAACGATAGCTTCTTCCTGACGAGCCATGTCCGGACGCGTCTTGAAGCCTTTATTGATGTCCTGGAGAGGCGGCGTATGCGCCGGGACAGCAAGGTATAGTAAATATGTACGGGGTGTTTTTAGCGGGTTGTCGGTTAGATTCACCTATGTTTGGGAAACCGCTTTTCGCTATCTCGAATACACGTGAGAACAACACGGATGAAACAGAGCCGTGTTGTCTATCAGATTGACATTATCATGCAAGTATGATTACATGTAAACTAATTCGTTTACCGTAGAAAAATGCTGGTTTTGAGGTGAGAAATGAAACTCGTTGTTGTTGGTGTCGGGCAGTGCGGCTGTCGTATTGCCGATGAGTTTGCTCGCTTGAATAAGATGGCGCGTCTCCAGCGTCACATTGAGATAATCCCCGGTATCTTTGCCGTTAACACGGATGCCGCAGATTTGAGCGGGTTACGCTATATTAAATCCGATTATAAGTATCGCATCCTCATCGGCGGCCGCCTGACCGGTGGCCACGGTGTGGGCAAGATAAATGAGCTTGGTGCCCAGATTGCCAAGAGTGATGGCGATAAGATTATTGACTCGATGAGGGGTGTTAAGGAGCTTTTTGAGGCGGATGCTTTCCTGATTATTGCCAGCTCCGGGGGCGGGACTGGCTCCGGTGGTGTCGGCGTTGTCGCAAACTTGTTGAAGGAGCGGTTCCATGATATGCCAATCTACACCCTGGTTGTCCTGCCCTTCGAGCATGAGCAGGAAACAGAGGAAAGGTCTGTTTATAACACGGCTACTTGCCTGAAAACGGTCAGCTCGGTATCTGATGCTGTCTTCCTGGTGGATAACCAGAGGTTTGTCAGCAAGGACTTTTCGATTGCGGGTAATCTGTCCAAGATTAATACCCTTATCGCCGCACCTTTCTACAACGTGCTTTGTGCCGGTGAAGAGAAAAGGCCCAAATATATCGGTGGCAAGACACTTGATGCCGGTGATATTATGGCAACTATTTCCGGCTGGACGGTTATCGGCTACGGCAAGGTGGAGACGCCGCTCATGCACATGCCCTGGGAGAGGACGCGCCACTTCATCAACAAGAGCAGAGAGACCCACAAGGGTATTCAGGCAATGGATGAGGCAATCGGCGACCTGTCCCTGAGCTGTAACCCGGCGGATGCCGGCAGAGCCCTCCATCTCCTCACTGCCCAGAGTAAAGAGATGAATATTGAACTGGTGAAAGAGCTGGGTGACTACATGAGAGAGCTTGCCCCGCAGGCTATCATCAGGAGCGGGGATTACCCGAGAACGAAGGGTCGGCTTGAGGTTACGGTCATCCTCTCCGAGCTGAAGAATGTGGATAAGGTGAAGAAATATTTTGAACGCTCAACCCGCTATATCCCCGAAATAAAAAAGAGGCAGGAAGAAATAGACATCCAGCTCAAGGGGATCGAAGATGCCGCCAAGGATATTCCGTCTCTGCTCTAGTCAAAAGTCCCATGAGTAAATCTCCTCAACCGTGAGCGCGGGCAAAACGACCTTTTTATCTTCCTCCTTGTGTATCAGGGAGGAAGATTTTTTTGCAGGTTTCCCTGCTTTCCCGAACCGGGTTTTTGTACCCGGGCGTGAGAGATGCCCTGTCTCACGATACCGTGTTTCCGGATATATGATTCAAAAGCCAGTCATGAAACCCACTCTGTCATTG
The DNA here is from genome assembly GCA_043818655.1 of Chloroflexota bacterium. Taxonomy (GTDB): domain Bacteria; phylum Chloroflexota; class Dehalococcoidia; order Dehalococcoidales; family JAZDNC01; genus JBDRFO01. The sequence goes on along the minus strand of JBDRFO010000055.1, from coordinate 7,062 downwards.
CGTAAACTGGTAGAGATTGCCACGGGCACGAACGTGCCCTCGCAATGACATAGAAGCTAATGTTATCAACCAAAACAGAATGATGCACCAATCCTCAATACCTTTCGGGTGTCAGGCAAAATGGGGTATAATACAACCTGTCCAGAAACTGTTTTTCTGAATCTGAGCAGGTAATGTGTCCTGCCTCAGGATACCGGGTTTCTGGAGGACTTCTAATGTCAATATTGATGCTGGAATGAGATGTCATCACAAGTATTTTATCGTAAATGGCGCCCCCAGACCCTATCTCAGGTAGCCGGACAGGAACAGGTAACCCGGACACTGCTGAATGCGCTGACCTCGGGACGGCTATCCCATGCCTATCTTTTCTCTGGGCCGCGAGGCACAGGTAAAACCAGCACCGGGCGCATCCTGGCCAAGGCGGTAAATTGTCTTGAGGGCGGTAAGGGTGAGCCATGTAATCAGTGTGCCGTGTGTCAGGCAATCACCGGGGGCAGGGCGCTTGATGTCATCGAGATAGATGCTGCCAGCAACCGCCGCATTGATGAAATCCGGGAGCTCAGGGAGCGTGTTGGCTATCTGCCCAACCAGGCACGCTATAAGGTCTATATCATTGATGAAGTCCACATGCTGACCACAGAGGCGGCAAACGCTTTACTGAAGACACTTGAGGAGCCGCCGCCCCATGTTATTTTTGTTTTAGTCACGACTGAAGCCCACAAGCTTCTGCCCACCATCCTGTCCCGCTGTCAGCGCTTTGACTTTCATCGTATTCCCCAGAAGGATGTTGTCTCCAAGCTGTCCGAAATCTGCCAGGGTGAAGGTATCAGGATAGATGCGGATGGGTTGCAGCTTATTGCGCGGAGTGCCCAGGGCAGTCTCCGTGATGCGGAGAACATCCTGGAGCAGCTTTTCACGTACTACGGCAGTGACGTGAAGCGTCGTGATGTCGCAACGGTTCTCGGTATCACTGAGGACCAGCGTACCAGAGAGTTGCTGAAACACATTGTGGGCGGCGACCTTTCCGCCGGGATCCTGACACTGAACAGTGTTAATGGTGACGGGCTGGACTTAAAGCAGTTCAACCGGGAACTGGTTAACTGCCTCAGGGGACTGCTCCTGGTGAAGACCGGGGCAGGTTCGTCTCTGGACTTCAGCGCGGAAGACATGAGCCTGCTTCAGGAACTGGCTGAACATGCCTCGCTTAACCGGATTTTGCGGGCGGTAAAACTCTTCGGACAGGTTGATTTTGGTCTGGATGCTTACTCGACGTTGCCCCTGGAGCTGGCAATGGTTGACTGCATCCTGGCGGAGTCAGAAGTACAGGAGAAGACGGCGGCAGCGGGTGAGCCGGCAAAAGCCAGCCCGGGAGACGGTAAGACAGCCGGGGTTAATAAGGCGAAGGCTGAAGTGGTTAAAGCCACACCCGGAGCAGATAAAATACCGGCAGCAGCCGATGAGTCTGCACCGGTGATAGCGAAAGACAAACCGGAAAATATGGAAGACACAACGGGAAGCGGTAAAACCCGTTCCGGCAGTGCCGGAGTTGCCCCTGAGATACGGGAGCTTCGGACAGAAAAGGGCGTCTCCGGAAAGACACCGGGTGATGCGCCGATATTTTCGGCGCCGGGCAGCGAGCTGGAAAAACTCCAGATAAACTGGAAGCAGGTGGTTGCCCAGGCACCGGCGGATGTTATCCGAACTCCGGCGGTGGCTCTTCTGAGGTCGGCGGGTGCGGTGCCGGTTGCCATTGAGGGCGATACGGTTGTTCTGGCATTCAAATACTCGATCCACAAGGAGAGGATGTCCCAGCCGGGAAATCAGAAGATTGCGGGAAGGGTTATCAGCAGCTTTTTAGGACGCAAGGTAAATGTGCGTTGCACCTACCAGGCGGAAGACAACCACCTGGTCGCCGAGGCACAGCGCATGGGTGCCCAGATTATGAGTGTGGAGGAAAAATGAACCTAGATATGCTAAACCAGGCCAGGGAAATGAAGGCCAAAATGGAAAAGATGCAGAAGGAACTTAATGTTACGATGATCGAGACTGAGGTGGGGAAGGGTGCCGTCAGGGTAACCATTACCGGCCAGTTGAAGATAAAGTCAATCAAGATATCCCCTGAGGTAATCGACCCCAAAAAGGCGGGACATCTTGAGGAGATGGTGCAGAGGGCGGTCAACGATGCTATTGACAAATCCCAGAAGCTTGCCGCCAAGCAGCTCAAAGAGATAACCGGAGGGCTGAAAATACCGGGGCTAATGTAGCAACACGATGTGCAGGTATTTTGGATGGTGGGACATGAGACACCCTCACACGGTCATTGCGAGGAGCGGCAGCGACGAAGCAATCCGTAAAATCCGGGCAGGGCGGGTGGATTGCTTCGCTTACGCTCGCAATGACAGTATGGGTCACCTTTGAAACTTTGCCAGTGAGTCCGACAAATACAGGAAACCTGTAATTCACCCCGAAAGAGGAAAAAATTGAATCAGGAATCGCATACGAATGATGCCATTATCAGCCTTATTGAAGAGCTGCGTCGGCTTCCCGGCGTCGGGCCGAAGAGTGCCCAGCGGCTTACCTATCATCTTCTCCGTGCTCCTGATGAAGAGGTAAGGTCGCTTGCCGAAGCCATCCTGCTGTTAAAACAGCGGACAAAGCTCTGCTCCTCCTGCTTCAACATCACGTCCGTTGACCCCTGTCCTATCTGCGCAAATCTCCAGCGAGACCATCACACCGTTTGCATCGTGGAACAGCCCCAGGACATCATCGCCATCGAGCACACCGGGGTTTACAAAGGGCTTTACCATGTGTTGCACGGGGCGATCTCGCCGACCGAGGGTGTCGGCGCGGACAACATCAGGATTAAAGAGGTCATGGCACGGCTGGCGAGCAACTCCGTTGAGGAGGTCATCCTGGCGACCAACACCAACCTTGAGGGTGAGCAGACCGCCCTCTACCTGAACCGTCTCATTGCGCCGCTGGGTATCAAGGTTACGCGTCTGGCGCGGGGACTGCCCTTTGGCACGGAGCTGGAATACGCTGATGATGTGACGTTAACCAGGGCATTCGAGGGGCGAGGGGGAATGTAGCTCACTCGCGCCGGTGTGCATATTCAAAAGAGCATTACTCAAATCGGCTGGGGTTTTTTTGCTTGACAGGTAGCCCGTTGTCGTTCTGTTTTGATTGGAACGGGATTGTCATTGTGAGCGTGAGCGAAGCAATCCCAACCGCAAAGGAGCAAGAGATTGCTTCGAGCTTCGCTCTCGCAATGACACGAACCAAAGTGGTGGAGGAGGTACTCTATGGAACTCAGTAAAGATACAATCAGAAGCCCGGACACCCAAAGGGAAAATCGAATCCCGCCGGGGCAGCGGGAGACACAGCAGTTCCCCGTTCTCCACTACGGGCGCGTGCCGGAGATTGATACCTCCGGGTGGACATTCCGCATCTTCGGATTTGTTGATAAGGAACGCCGGCTTAGCTTTCAGGAGTTTGCGAAGCTGCCCAATGTTAAAATCTTCTCTGATATTCACTGCGTGACCGGCTGGTCAAGGCTGAATAACCTCTGGGAAGGTGTTGCCGCAGGCACGATAAAAGGGCTGGTCAGGGTGCTGCCGGAGGCAAAGTTCGTAATCGTCCATGCGGCGCAGGGCTTTACCGTCAACCTGACGCTTGAGGATTTCTTTGCGCCTGATGTTCTCTTTGTTCTGAAGCACCAGGGTGAACTGATAACCGCGGAGCACGGCGGCCCGGTGCGGCTGGTTGTGCCCCGTCTCTACTTCTGGAAGAGCGCCAAGTGGGTGGAAGGTATTGAGTTTGTCGCTCAGGATAAGCCCGGCTTCTGGGAATCCCACGGCTATCATAACCACGGCGACCCGTGGCAGGAAGAGCGGTACAGCTAGGCGGGCGGATGGACTGCAGTGAGATAATTGACCGGCTGAAGGCACTGTCTCGACCGGAGAATATCGCCGGCATGGCGCGTTTCGGCATTAATCCCGAAAACACCTACGGGGTATCCATCCCGAACCTGCGCGGGCTTGCCCGGGAAACAGGCAAAAATCATGCCCTTGCCCAAGAACTCTGGGATTCGGGCATTCACGAAGCCAGGATTCTTGCCGGGATGATCGATGATCCCAAGCTTGTCGAGCTTAAGCAGATGGAGGCATGGGTGAAGGATTTTGATTCCTGGGATGTCTGCGACCAGGTCTGCCTGAATCTTTTTGCCAAAACCAGTTTTGCCTGTGACCGGGCAGCGGCGTGGAGCCGGCGCGATGAAGAGTTTGTCCGGAGGGCGGGCTTCGTCGTTATGGCCTGCCTGGCGGTCGGCAATAAGAAAGCGGATAACAGCATCTTTGCCGGGTTCCTGCCCCTGATCAAAACGGCGGCAACCGACGAGAGGAATTATGTTAAAAAAGCCGTTAACTGGGCGTTAAGGCAGATCGGCAAGCGGAACCTGACCTTAAACCGGATGGCGCTTGAGAAGGCCGGAGAGATTCAGGAAATCAGGTCGAAGAGCGCTCGATGGATTGCTGCCGATGCCATCAGAGAACTGACCGGTGAAGCCGTCCGGAAGAGACTGGCGGACAAGCAGCAAAAGGGATAAGATGAGATATTGCCTGCGGTCATGTGAAACCGGGTCTGAGCGAAACTGTTGCAGTTGCAGCGGTAAAAAATAAAATGTCCACACCAAGAACCTATCAGACAGAAGCGGTCATCATCCATAAAATCAAGCTCGGTGAGGCGGATAGAATCCTCACCCTCTACACATCACATCTGGGTAAGATTAGAGCCGTCGCCAAGGGGGTGCGCCGCCCAAGGAGCAAGCTTGCCGGGCACCTGGAGCTACTCACCCATAGTCTTGTCTCCCTGGCGCGCGGCAGAAACCTGGATACCATTACGGGCAGCCAGACGATTAACGGTTTCCTCCCCCTGAAAAGCGACCTGGAGCGGACATCGGCGGCACTCTACGCCTGTGACCTTATTGACCAGTTTACGGCGGAACATGCCGAGGGCTACCATATCTTCCAGCTTCTGCTTGAGACACTGGACAGATTATGCCAGGAGACAAACCGTGAGCTGATTCTGCGCTACTTTGAGATGCACCTTCTCACCGGTGCAGGCTACCGCCCTGAGTTAATGCGCTGTCTCTCCTGCAGTAAAACCCTTGAGCCGGTGGTCAATGCCTTTTCTGTCAGTGCCGGGGGTGTCCTCTGCCCGGGCTGCCGGAGCAGCCAGTTTGCCCATCCTCTGCCGGTGAATGTCCTCAAGGTGCTGCGGCTGTTGCAGAGTGACCGCTACGATATGGTCTGCCGGCTCAAAATGGATCATGCCTTATCCTCAGAGATAAGCACTATCATCAGAAGCTATATCCGGTATCTCCTGGAGCGGGATGTGAAATCAGCCGCCTGGCTGGATAGTCTCGAAAGAACAGCGGAGAGCTAACCCGCTCATGATGCCCGGTAAACCGGTTTTGCCGTCTTCCGCTCGTGTGAAAACAACCCTGACCGGATAAAATAGTTCCGTATAGCTTCACCCAATACAACCTGCGACTTTACGAGCTAGCCCCGAAAAACATATAATAGCCGATATACAGGCTGACTGTTTTAGTTTAATTGTATAAGGATAAGCATGGCAACAAGATTTGACCGCATTACGCAGCAAAGACTGGAAAAGCTGGAGCGCATCCGCCGCATGGGCGTGAGTCCCTACCCGAACACCTACCACCGCACCCATACGGCTGCCGGGGCGGCAGCGCTGCTTCAGGCACAAGAAACCCAAAGTGCGGGAGCGGATGATCGCGAGTCGGTTAGCTGTGCCGGACGCATCACGGCGCAGCGGAGCATGGGGAAGGTCTCTTTCCTCGACCTCCGTGACGACTCCGGGAAAATCCAGCTCATGCTCCGGAAGAATACCCTCGGTGAAAGCGCGCAGGAGCTGTACAAAGAGATTGATATCGGGGATATTATCGGGGTAACCGGTAAGCTTTTCCGCACCAGGACGGGTGAACCCAGCATCGAGGTGGCGGATTTTGCCCTGCTTGCCAAGTCGCTGCAGCCGCTGCCGGAAAAATGGCACGGGCTGGCGGACGTGGAGACACGTTTTCGCCAGCGCTATCTTGATCTCATCGCCAATGCCGAGGTGAAAGAGGGTTTCCGGATACGCAGCCGGGTCATTACAGCGATACGGCATTTCCTGGACGGGCGCGGCTTTTGCGAGGTGGAAACACCGGTGCTCCAAGCTGCCGCCGGCGGTGCTTTAGCCCGTCCTTTTATCACCCACCACAATGCCCTTGACCGGGACTACTTTCTCCGGATTGCCCTTGAGCTTCATCTCAAGAGGCTAATTGTCGGCGGGTTTGACAAGGTTTATGAGATCGGTCGCGTTTTCCGGAACGAAGGCATTGACATCAAGCACAACCCTGAGTTCACCATGCTGGAGAGCTACGAAGCCTACGCCGATTACCGCGACGTAATGAAGATGGTTGAGGAGATGATCTTGCAGGTAGCCGAATCCGTGCTCGGACGGGATACCATCGAGTATGGCGGTCATACTATCAGCCTCAGGATACCTTGGAAGAGGCTTGACCTGAGGGAAGCGATTATCAGCTATGCGGGCATTGACTTTCTTGAGACGGCGGGTCTTGATTCTTTGCAGAATGCCATGCGCGCGCGAAACATCAAGGTTGACCCTGGCAAGGATAAAGGGCGTCTGATTGATGAGCTTATCTCGACCTTTGTGGAGCCAAATCTTATCCAGCCCACATTCCTCATGGATTATCCGATTGAGATGTCGCCCCTGTCAAAAACGAAGCCGGGAACGGATGACCGCATTGTTGAGCGTTTTGAGGCTTTTGTTTGCGGCACCGAGATTGCCAACGCCTTCTCCGAGCTTAATAACCCCCTGGAGCAGCGGGAGCGTTTCATCCAGCAGCAGGCGGCGCGGCAGGTCAAGACCGATGAGGAATGGAGCATTGACGAGGATTATATCCAGACGCTGGAATACGGTATGCCGCCGACCGGCGGGCTGGGTATCGGCATTGACCGCCTTACCATGCTCTTTACC
>JBDRFO010000054.1:0-2239 GCA_043818655.1 Chloroflexota bacterium | reverse complement strand
TGCCGTATGATGGTAGTGCGATGAAAAGGGTATATGTTAAGGAAGAAGCTTGCATTAGCTGTCGCCTTTGTGAGGTGTACTGCCGGCTGGCACATTCAAAGTCACAAGACCTGATTAAGGCGTTTAAGAAAGAGACACCGGCGCCTTTGTCCAGAGTTAGGATGGAGGAGAACGGGACGGTGTCATTTTCGGTGCGCTGTCAGCACTGTCAGGACGCCCCCTGTATCAGCGCCTGTTTAACCGGTGCCCTGAGCCGTAATGCCGACGGCACCGTACTTGTCGACGAGGCAAGATGTATGGGCTGCTGGACCTGTGTTCTGGCCTGTCCTTACGGAGCCATCCGGCAGGATTTGAGTGAGCATCGCATTGTCAAGTGTGACCTCTGTCAGGGTGAGGAAATGCCTGCCTGTGTTGAGAATTGCCCGAATGAGGCGCTGGTCTATAGTGAGGCTGATGAAGTAAGCTCTTTGGTCGGAGGGAGCTTCTTGCCCTGAGGAAAGAAAAATCTTAGCTAAAGGAGGGGATTATGTCTTACAATTGGGGGCCTAATTTTATCGTTCCTTCGGAGCACCTGAGAGACTTTTCCGGCACCGTGCAGTTGCGGGAAGAGTTTGATGCCGAAATCCTGCATAAGGAACTTGAAGAGATGGGCATCAGTGGGTCTATCGTCAGGGTGGGCAATCCGTGGTACTATCGTAAGAAGAAAACGGATACCCGGATTAAGATTGGAGAGTCGGACAATAGTCACGATAACTTTCCAGTGAGCCGGGATACACGGAAACTGGCGAACGGCAAGTATGAAGTCCTTGGCTTGATGCATGTCTTCGTCCGGCAGGATAGTGCCGAAAAGGCAATCGCTCGCCAGAGTATTGTTGAAGTAACAGTGGAGAATTAAGTTCAGGACATGGTGGTTCAGATGATTGCCGTGGTTGATTATAGCGCGGGGAACCTGCGCAGCGTGGTCAATGCTGTCGAGAGGCTGGGCTATACCCCTCAGATAACCAGCGAGCCTGAGGTGGTGCGGGGGGCGGATGTCGTGATTCTGCCCGGCGTGGGGGCGGCTGCGGATACCATGGCGAATCTGAACCGTCTGGGATTGGTGGCATCGCTGAAACAGGTCATTGCGGAAGGGAAGCCTTTTATGGGTATTTGCATGGGATTGCAGCTTCTCTTCACCGGCACAGAAGAAGGGGGCTGGCATGAATGTCTTGGTGTTTTTCCGGGTCGGGTGAGGAGACTCCCTCCGGGTCTTAAAATCCCTCATATGGGCTGGAACCAGGTAAAGCAGACCAGAAGACATCCCGTGCTGGCAGGAATCCCGGATAACACCGATTTCTATTTTGTGCACAGCTATTATGTGGACGCGGAAGACCGGTCACTGGTGGCCGGTGAGACGGATTACGGGGTTAGTTTTTGCAGCATGATTGCACGGGGCAACCTCGTGGCAACGCAGTTCCATCCGGAAAAGAGCGGTGAGATGGGGCTGAAGCTGTACGACAATTTTTTGAAGATGGCGCTGGGGAAAGCGTCTTAGGTGAAGCGGGGTCAGGCAGATGAGAACAGAAAAAGAAGAGACAACCTATTTAATTATCGGTAATTCTGCCGGTGGTATTGGTGCGGCGGAGGCCATCCGGGAGGTGGACCGGGAGGGGGCACTCACCATGGTCTCCGATGAGCCTTACCCTGCTTACTCCCGCCCGCTGATTGCGGAGCATCTTGCCGTGGGACGTCCTCTGGAGAAGATGCTTTTCCGCACGGCGGATTTTTACGAAAAAAATAAGATTAAAACTATCCTGGGGCACCGGGTGGTCGCCCTTGATACCGAGAAGCATGTTGCCCAACTCGATGACGACAGAAGCATCGGCTGGGAGAAGCTCTTGCTGGCGACCGGCGGGACGCCGATTATTCCCCCCGTAAAGGGGATTGACTACCGCGGTGTTTTCCATTTCTTGACCCTGGATGATGCCAAGGCGATTTCCCATTACCTCAACCAGTTTCATAACCGTGCCGCGAGTGCGGTGATTATCGGCGGAGGGTTAATCGGTGTCAGCGCGGCGGAGGCACTGGTGAAGCGGGGACTCAAGGTAACGATTGTGGAGATGAAGGAGAGAATCCTGAACACTATCCTTGATGCCGAGGCTTCCGCGATGGAGGCGGAGGTGCTGCAACAGGCGGGCGTCAATATTATTACCGGTCACACGGTAGGAGAAGTGGAAAGCTATACCCTCGATACCGTAAA
>JBDRFO010000053.1:0-6712 GCA_043818655.1 Chloroflexota bacterium | reverse complement strand
CAGTCAGGGCTGGTTTATGGCTTCACAGGGCTGGTTGAAAGTATTGTGAACCGTATTAAAGGGGAGCTTGGGGAGAAGGCAAAGGTTGTGGCGACCGGTGGTGATGCTGCTATTATTGCCCGGGAAACCTCCGTGATTGATATTGTCAATCCTGACCTCACCCTGATGGGACTCAGGATTATCTATAACATGAACAGGGGAACACCTGAAAAAGGCTCACTGGAGATTAACTAAGGAGAACAAGATGCTGGCTGACAGGACTGTTGTACTGGGGATAACCGGGGGGATTGCCGCTTACAAGGCAGCCGACCTTGCCAGTAAGCTGACGCAGGCCGGTGCCAGGGTTGAGACCATCCTGACAGAGTCAGCTCAGGAGTTTATCGGTGCGGTAACCCTGCGCGCCCTTACCGGTCGGCCTGTTGTTACTGGTATGTTTGATCTCTCTTCTCCGTTCAGTGTGGGGCACATTGCCCTTGCTGATGCCGCAGACGTGCTTGTGATCGCACCGGCAACCGCCAATACCATCGCCCGGATTGCCGCCGGTATTGCCGATGACATGCTCTCATGTACTGTCCTTGCCACGAAAGCGCCTGTTGTTATTGCCCCCGCGATGCACCACAACATGTGGGAAAACCCCGCCACACAGGAGAATATTGCCCGGTTGAAAGCCAGGGGATTTACCATCGTTGGGCCCGGATACGGGCGTCTCGCTTCGGGAAGCATCGGCTGGGGACGCCTGATAGATAATGAGACTATTCTGGGCACGGTGAGTCAGGTGCTGGGCAGGAAGGGCGACCTTGCGGGCAGGACGGTTGTGGTTACTGCCGGAGGGACGCAGGAGCCGATTGATCCGGTGCGCGTGATCACCAACCGCTCTTCGGGAAAGATGGGCTATGCCGTAGTGGAAGCGGCGCGTGACCGGGGGGCTGATGTGAAGCTCATTACGACACCGGTGGCTATTTCTGCCCCTGTAGGGGTTGAGGTCATTAAAGTGGGGACGGCTCTCCAGATGAAAGAGGCTGTGGAAAAAGCGATGGCTGGTGCTGATGCCCTTGTCATGGCTGCTGCCGTTGCCGATTACATGCCCAAAACCTCTGCCACGCAGAAGATTAAGAAAGAGAAGTCCGACATCATGACTCTTGAGCTAGTCAAGACGCCGGATATCATCAGCGAGGTAAGCGGCAGCTTTTTCAAGATAGGCTTTGCCGCCGAGAGTGAAGACCTGCTCGGAAACGCCAGAGGCAAGCTGGTGCGCAAGCATCTTGACCTTATCGTGGCGAATGACATTACCCGGAGCGACAGCGGTTTCGGCACCGATACCAACAAGGTGACGATTCTTGGGCCCGGCGACCGGATGGACGACCTGCCCCTGATGACCAAGAGACAGGTTGCGGATAAAATACTGGACAGGGTGGTGGAGCTGATAAAAGGGAAAGAAAGATAGTGAGGAGTGTCCGGAAGAGCGAGAAGAAATGCTGCTGATTGACGGTGTAAGATATCAGGAATGGACACCCACAAACGAAGATGAGCTTGAACAGATGGTCGTTGAACATGCTCAGGGGATCTTTGGCGAGAACTCAATCTATTTTGATAAGAAGCAGAAACTCAAATCTTTAGCGGGTGTAGGCTCAATTCCTGACGGACTGGTAATAGTATTAGGTAATACACCGCAGTGGCACATTGTTGAAGTTGAGTTATCAACTCATCCCCTTTATGAACATATCGTGCCCCAGGTCAGCAAGTTCATCAACGGCATCAAGAATCCGAGCACTCTAAATGGCCTGGTCAAGGCAATTTATGACGCAGTATCTGAAGATGATTTCCTTATGGCAACACTGAAGAAAGCCATCGGGTCTGGTGAGATTTACAAATTTCTTACTGAGCTTATCAGGAATTTACCGGTAGTGACGATTATCATTGAGAAAAGGACACGTGAATTAGACGAGGCTCTGGGTGCTATCAATCATCCTCAAAAGAAAGTGGTAGAATTCAAGAGTTTTCGGCGAGAGGGAGCGGAAGCGGTTCATGCTCATATATTTGAGCCTCTGTATATACTATCACCTCTGCCTAGAGATACTAACTCAAATGGCATCAAGCAACCTATAATAGAGCCATCTATAAAACCTGTGCGTGGTGATAAAAGAATTACCATTAAAGACTTGCTAGACTCCAGCATCATGAAAGCGGGTCAGGTAATCTATTGCATTTACAAAGGAACAAGGTATGAAGGCGAGATTTTAATTAGCGGAGAAATTAAAATTAGGCATACTGGCGAGACCTACAATTCTCCTTCCGACGCAGCAAGCTCAATAACACAAACGTCAATAAACGGCTGGGTGTGGTGGCTCACTATTGGTGCAGATGGTAAAGAAATTAAGTTAGATGAACTTAGAACAAAATACAGGTTGGGCCATTCTCAGTAAAATAAAAAGGGTGTTAAAGAGGGGCGAAGCCCCTCTTAAGAAAAATATCTCTCCCTCCCTTCCCCAAATACCAAAGGGAGGGAGATCAAGAGGGTGGGTTTACATTACATAATATATCATTGCTCAATTAAGGGTGGGATTGCTTCGCTGACGCTCGCAATGATAAATATTTCGGACATAAAACTGTATCGTGAAGAGGTATTATGACTCAAGTTTCTCACATCGAAAAAGAAATGCCCAAAGCCTATAACCCGCAGGAGGTTGAGGGTAAGTGGTACGAATTCTGGATGGAGCAGGGCTATTTCAAACCGAAAATAGACCACACGAAAAAGCCATTCACGATTATCATGCCGCCGCCCAATGTCACCGGCGATCTCCACCTGGGACATGCCCTGACCGATGCCCTGGAAGACATCATGATTCGCTGGCACCGCATGAAGGGCGAGCCGACCCTCTGGCTGCCAGGTGTTGACCATGCCGCTATTGCCGCACAGGTGGTGGTGGAGCGTCTTCTTGCCAGCGAGGGCACCAACCGTCATGAGCTGGGCAGAGAGAAGTTTGCGGAGAGGATATGGGATTGGACGGTAAACTGCCGCCGGAACATCACGATGCAGCACAGGCGGCTGGGGGCGTCCTGCGACTGGAGCCGGGAGCGGTTTACCCTGGATGATGGGCCAAGTCTGGCGGTGCGCACCGCATTTGTGCGCCTGTATCAGAAAGGGCTGATCTATAAGGGCAGACGCATCATCAACTGGTGCCCGCGCTGTACCACCGCTCTATCCGACCTTGAGGTAGACCATCAGGACGTGACAGGTGAGCTTTACTACATCCGCTACCATATCGCGGATAGCGATGACTTTATAACCGTCGCCACCACCCGCCCGGAAACCCTTCTTGGTGATACGGCGGTGGCGGTTCATCCTGAGGACGAACGCTTTCGGGGTATGGTGGGTAAAAAGGCAGTTATCCCCTTTGTGAACCGGGTTGTGCCCATTGTTGCCGATGAGGTTGTGGCAAGCGAGTTTGGCACGGGTGCGGTCAAGGTGACCCCAGCCCACGACCCGGTGGACTTTGAGATTGCGGGAAGGCAAAACCTGCCTTCGGTAAACATCCTGAACCCTGATGGCAGCATGAATGAGAATGCGGGTCCTTATCAGGGGCTTAACCGGTTTGATTGCCGCAAGAAAATTATCGTTGACCTGAAGAAAGAGGGGCTTCTGGTGAAAACCGAGCCTTACAGCCACTCCGTCGGGCACTGCGACCGCTGCCATGTGACGGTTGAGCCGATTGCCAGCGAACAGTGGTTTGTCCGGATGGAGCCTTTAGCCAAGCCGACAATCAGGGAGGTTGTTGAAGGACGCGTTAAGATTATCCCGGAGCGTTTCACCAGGATATACATGGACTGGCTGGAAAATATCCGGGACTGGTGCATCAGCCGTCAGCTTTGGTGGGGGCACCGGATACCGGTATGGTATTGCCCCGACTGTAAAGAGGTGATTGCGGCGGTGGAGACGCCGGCATCCTGCCCGAAATGCGGCTCGCCGAAAATCTATCAGGACCCGGATGTGCTGGATACATGGTTTTCCTCCGGTCTCTGGCCGCACTCAACACTGGGCTGGCCCGGTGATACCGAGGACTACCGCTATTTCTACCCGACCTCGGTAATGGAAACAGGTTACGACATCCTGTTCTTCTGGATCGCCCGCATGATTATGATGGGGCTGGAAGATACCGGTCAAATCCCCTTCCATACTGTTTATCTGCACGGACTGGTGCGGGATGAAAAAGGGGAGAAAATGAGCAAGACCAGGGGTAACGTGGTTAATCCCATCGATACCCTGGAGAAATACGGCACCGATGCCCTGCGCTTTGCCTTAACTACCGGTACGGCACCGGGAAATGACATTAAAATTTCTCCTTCCCGGCTGGAGGCGGGGCGCAACTTTGCCAATAAGCTCTGGAATGCCACCCGCTTTGTCCTGAGCAGCATTGAACCGGGTATTGAGACGGAGATTAAAGACGATCTACTTCCGGCAGAAGACCGCTGGATATTGAGTCGCCTTAACCGTATTATTGACAGCGTCAATAACCTCATGGCGGAATACGAGTTTGGTGAAGCCCAGAAGCAGCTCTATGACTTCCTGTGGGGAGAGTTCTGCGACTGGTATATTGAAATTGCCAAGATACGGTTGCGTAGCGGTGAGGAAGGAGCGCCTTCTCCGATCCCTGTTCTTGTCCGTGTCCTTGACGTATCGCTCAGGCTTCTTCATCCCTACATGCCTTTTCTGACCGAGGAGCTATGGCAGCACCTTCCGCAGGATTTGAGAAAAGCGGAATCTATCATGATTGCCCCGTATCCTGACGCCGATATAACCATGATTGACGATGAGGCAGAGCGAACCATCGCATCGGTCATTGAGATTGTCCATGCCATCCGTAACGCCCGCGCCGAATACAAACTTGCCAGCACAAAATGGATTCCCGCCGAGATTTATAGTGGCGACATGACCGATACCATCAAGCCTTATACTGGGGTGATAGAGACACTGTCCCGGGCAAAGCCGGTTACTTTATTCAGCCGCCGGCGTGAGGGTAAGTCGGGTGATAACGCCCTGGTTCTGCTGCTCAAGGATGCCGATATTGTCATCCCCATGGAAAGCATGGTTGATATTGCGGCGGAAAAGAAGCGTCTTCAGAAGGATATTGACACCACTCAGGCGGAGGTAGCGCGTCTGGGAAAACAGCTTAGTGACCATGCCTTTCTCACCAGGGCGCCGGCAGCCATTGTGGCGAAAGAGCGTGAGAAGCTCGCAACACTTGCGGATAAACTGGGAAGGTTGGAACAGGAGCTTGGCAAGCTGGCATAACACGGGGATATTGGCTCAGGGAGGGGACACAGGTGGTGCTGTTTCCGGTCTTCTCCCTCGGAGCAGTCTTCCGGGGAACGAAACAGCATCCAGCTGGTCCAAAGCCTTCTTTGTATCGCTGGCGATTCTTGCCGGGTCGCAGCTGCCGATACGGTATTTGAACAGCCAGTAGGTAAACTCCTTAAGCTCGGTCAGCCCTGTTGACTCAAGATGCTGGTAGCCCATTTCATTGCGGAAGAGTCTCAAAAGCTCTATTTGCCCTTCCCCATAAACCCGTCTGAAGACCTCATCATCGTAGTCAGTACCGTCGCGATAACCTCTTGAACACCGCTCTTTGCGTACCTCATCCCGCATTGCCTGGATCAGTGCCTCTTCGACGGTAATGCCGTAGAAATAGTTGAGGTACTGCTGGTATTTGCGGGGGCCGATAAGGTTTTTAAACTCGTCTGCCGGCAGTTCCAGTGGCGGTTTCACATGGAACAGGAGGTCTATTTTCTCATCTTCAGGGATGATGGCTGTCAGGCTGTTGCAGAGGCGTTCCGCCAGCACCAGCCAGTCAAAGGCTTCCCCGCCGATGAGATAGCGGTAGGTATGCCCCTGGTAGACCTCCGATGTTATCTCCCAGAGTGAGATTGCCTCAAGCAGGGCAAGATACCAGTTTTCCCCGCTCATGATTGCCTGTTCCAGATGTTTTATTGCCACGACATCTGTGGACGGGGTAATCTCTTGAGACCAGATACCGGTAGTCAATCCTGGCTCCTTTGCGGGTTTCTCAGTTCCTGGATGCCGCGCAGGATGTTCTCCCGCATTTTTACCCCCATGCGCGGTAATGATGATGCCTTGCCGCTGACGATTGCCTGCTCAAGCCCATCAATCGAGCTAATGCCCAGTTCATGGTACAGCCGCTGTGCTGTTTTGGGCCCGACCCCGGGGATAGCCAGCAGGTCACCGATTCCATCCGGAAACTCGACCTTGAGGTTTTCGTAATACTTGAGCTGTCCGGTGGTTACCAGCTCGCTAATCTTCTTGCGGATTGCCTCGCCGGCACCGGGTATCTCGCGAAGCCTGCCCTGAGCATCAAGGTCTTCAACACTTACAGGCAGCTCCTCAATGGAGCGCACCACGGTGCGGTAGGCCCTGATTTTATAGGGGTTTTCCCCCTTAAGCTCAAGGAAGTCCGCAATCTCCCGGAAAATTTTAGCGATTTCAGTGTTGGTCATAAGCTTTCACTTTATCCCTTATCCAGTTCCAGTCTGGAGTACCGTATTCAAAGAATGTTTTGAAATTATCGTCTAACCACTCATAGTAATCATTCTCAGTGAACTGGCAAAATGTTTCAACCAGCTTATCTGCTGGAATGTCAGCAGGGATTTCTATCTCCCGTTCTTCAAGCTCTTCGGTGATGAACTCTTTAACGACTTC
>JBDRFO010000052.1:0-4120 GCA_043818655.1 Chloroflexota bacterium | reverse complement strand
GACCCTACTACCGTTTCCGCGTCATGGGGCCTGAATATATGATTGATGCGGCAAAGAAAAAGGCAGAAGAAATGGGACTGAATACCGCGGGGCTGGTTTCCAGCCTGAACGATATCGAAGCGAAATCGATCGGCGAGGTGCTTGCGTACATTGCCGAAGAGATGGTCGTCAACGGCCAGCCGCTGAAACCGCCCTGCGCCATGCTCTGCGGCGGCGAGGTCGTGGTAGCAATCGGGAAAGAAACAGGCGTCGGGGGCAGAAACCAGGAGCTGGTTCTCGCCGCAGCACCCCGGATTGCCGGGCTGAAAAACGCCGTGATCGGCTCCGCTGATTCCGATGGAACCGATGGGCCGACAACGTATGCGGGCGGGATCGTGGATGGCAATACGATGGAGAGGGTTATCGAGGCAGGGTTTAATCTTCCCGATGAACTACGCCACCACAACTCAACACCGGTCCTCGAGGCGCTTGAAGACACCATCTACACCGGAAACACCGGCACAAACGTTCGTGACCTCCGTGTCGTTTATGTCGGGGGGTAAAAAGGCTATGAAGATACACGTTCATTTCCCATAGAGACAACAAGCTCTCCCGAAAAACAGATCGTTTGGGAAACAGGGTAATAGACGGCTCTTCCCATAGACGGTTCTCGCGCAATTGTCAGGCTAAATCTTTTTATGCTGAATTTTGTGATCGCTGAGGTCAGACCGGCGCCCGGCCGTCCAGGTGTGTCATGTCGTTCAAATTCAGCAGCCGCGGGATGCCGTCACTAATCTGGACGGTGCTGATGGACGTATTGCCCATCCCGAACCTCTCCCACATGCTATGGGGCACACCAAGGATGTTTGCGACCAGAATCTTAAGCGGAACGGAGTGCGAGACAATGGCAACACACCTGTCTTTCTCGGCGGCAATGATGGCATCAAATCCGCGCATCGCCCGCTCCGCCACCTGTTTGAAGCTCTCGCCACCGGGGATAACGACATCAAGCGGGTCCACCCGCAACCGGTGGGCGATATCGGGATATTTCTCTCTCATCTCGTTTCTCTTCTGCCCCGCCCAGTCACCGTAATTAATCTCTCTAAACTCCGTCATTGGTTTCGGCGCAATCCCGTGGGGTCTGGCAATGATGGCTGCGGTGGTGAAGGCTCGTTTTGAAGAGCTGGTATAGACCGACGCAAAAGGCACTTCCGCCAGACGTCCGGCAAGGATTCCCGCCTGGGCATATCCGGTAGCGTTGAGGTCTTCGTCAGACCAGCCCATATGGTAACCGTCAACATTTGACTGCGTCTGCCCGTGACGGATGAGATAGATGGTTGTCGTCATGCGTTCCTCCAGTGCAACTCCGGGTCTCGATTCATAATTATTCGCCTGCTGAGAGACATCTTTTTGCCTTATTCCAGGATAACCCCGGGGTTCAGGATGTTGTCCGGGTCAAAGAGCTTTTTAATGCCCCGCATAATCTCCCAGGACTTTTTATCGGGCAGAAGGTCAAGGTCGCGGATTCTTACCTGACCGATGCCATGTTCGCCGGTGATGACACCACCCAGCTCAAGGGCTGCTTTGTAGACCTCCCTTTTCACCTCGCGCAGGAGTCCCCGCGGAACAAGTGTATCCATCATGTGGGCATGAAGATTCCCGTCAGCGGCATGTCCATAGGTTGGGATGGTCGTCTCGTACTTCCGGGCAATCGCATCGATCTTCTCCAGAAGCACACCGACACTCGCCGGCGGTACGGTGATATCCAGGGTATCTCCCATCTCTTCCTTGAAGGACGGGTAAAGCTCGCTTCTCATCTTGAGAATCTGCGTCTGCTCCTCCTGTCGCTCTGCCATGAGAGTCTCTATGGCGCCGGCATCTTCGCAGACCTTCACCACCTGCTCCGCCTGGGCGTACAGGTCATCCTGGCTCATGGCGGTCAGAATCACCATCAGATAGGCAGTGCCTTTTTCAACAGGCCATTTCACCCCCAGGTGGCGGGCGGATTTCTCAATCGAAATCCTTTCGAAGAACTCCACGGCAAGAGGGGTGACCCCGCTTTGTAGAATTTTCGGGACGGTGTTGATGGCATCCATGTGATTGTCATAAGCAATCACCAGCGTCGCGCTGGCTTTGGGCTTGGGATAAAGACGGAAGATTACCTTCGTAATGATGCCAAGAAGTCCCCCGCTGTTTATCATCAGATGGAGCAAATCCAGTCCCTGGTTGTTTTTTAGAAGCTTGCCACCAAGGCTCATGATTTCACCGGTGGGCAGCACGACCTCCAACCCCTTGACATAGCTCCGGACAACACCGTATTTTACGGCTCTGGTGCCACCGGCATTCAGGGCAACCATGCCTCCCGCCTGTGCCCCTTCGTCTCCAGGATGAGGCGGGAAGATAAAACCGGCGGCATCGGCGGCTTTCAGAATCGCCTCAAGGGTCACACCAGCCTCAACCACCATCATGAGATTGTCGGTATCCATCTCCAGAATCTTATCCATTCTTTCCATGGAGATGAGAATCCCGTCTCGCGTCGGGATCGCCCCACCGCAAAGACCCGTGCCCCCACCCCTGACAAAAACCGGGTTTTTCTCCTGAACCGCAAGCTTGAGTATTGCGGAAATTTCCGCGCTGTTTTTCGGCTTGACAAGAACAACATTATCCGCCGGTTTCGGTCTTACGGCGGCAACCGTCTCATCAAAGAGATAACCCTGCATCTGCTCCCGGTTGGTAATGACAAAATCCTCACCGACAATCTCACAAAGCTTTTCTGTCTTCATCATGAACGTCTCCTTTTAATCTTGTTTATCAGCATGGGCAATACCTGATAGAGATCACCGACAATTCCGTAATCAGCCACCCGGAAAATGGGCGCTGATGCATCGGAGTTTATCGCGATGATAATGTCAGCATTTCTCATCCCGGCAAGGTGCTGCGGGCTACCGGAGATGCCGCAGGCAAGATAGACCTTTGGCTTGACCGTATTGCCGCTGAAGCCGACCTGGTGCTCCCTGCCGATCCACCCGGCATCCACCAGGGGACGGCTTGAGCCAACCACACCCCCGATAAGCCCGGCCAGGTCTTCCAGCAGGCTGAAGTCACCCGCCTGTTTCAGCCCCCTGCCTCCTGAAACAATCACCTCAGCCTCAACAATGCTGGTTGCTGCGGAGCTTTCTTTTTGTAAAATACGCATCAGGGAAGGCACAAGCTCCGCTTCTTTCCTGATTATCTCCCCACATCGCCCGGTGTCCCTGTCGGGACGGGGCATCACCTTATATCTTACCGTCGCCATCTGGGGTCTCGTCCTCGTGTTTATTTGCGCCAGGATGTTCCCGCTGAAGGCAGGACGAATCTGGATGAGATGCCCCTCGCGGTCAACATCAAGCGCCGTGCAGTCGGCGGTAAGTCCCGTATCCAGTGCCGCCGCAATCCTGGGTCCTAGGGAGCGACCCAGATGGGTTGCCCCCAGCAGGAATATCTCCGGTTTTATCCCTTTGAGCAGACGGACAAGATTGTGCCGATAATTTAAGAGATCAAAGTCCCGGAAAACGGGGCTGTTGTAGAGAAACACCCGGTCAGCACCGTGGTAGATAAGCTCTTCCGCTTCGTGATTGCTATCTGTTTGCTCGCCGAGAAGAACACTCAGAAGCTCGGTGCCAAGCCGGTCGGCAATCTCCCTGCCTTTGCCCAGCAGCTCATAGGTAACGGGGTGAATCACCCCTTCCCGTTGTTCGGCAAACACCATGACCCCCCGTGGGTTCGGCATCTTACGCTTCCATCTTCCCGGATAATACCTTCAGGATTTCCGTTGTGGCTTCACTAATGTCTTCCCGGAAAATCCTGCCCTTTCTGCCTTCTTCCGCCGGCACCGTTATCTTCAGGACGCGGGTGGCGGAGCCAGCCGACCCGAATCTGTTTATATCTGCTGAGGCGGCAAGCTGCCCGGCATGCCAGACCTCCACCTTTGCCCCTCTTGCCCTGAGCTTGTCGCGGAAGGTCGGGAGTCTCGGTGTATTAACATCCTTGGTTACCGTGATGAGCAACGGGAAAGCACACTCAAAATGATAATGTTCATTGTCATTATCAGAGGTAACCACCAGCTTTCCGTCCTGGCGAGCGATGTCCACGTCCGGCTCGC
>JBDRFO010000051.1:0-9647 GCA_043818655.1 Chloroflexota bacterium | reverse complement strand
ACGAAAATATCCTGCGCCAGGGGGTGAGGACAGCCCTTGCCGACGGCTGGGGCGGCAGCATGATTGCCACCGAGCTTCAGGACATCATTTTTGGCACACCGACCCCCGTCTTCAGCCAGATAAACCTTGGCGTACTGAAAGAAGACGAGGTAAATATCATCATCCACGGCCATGAGCCGCAACTGGCGGAGATGCTTGCCATCGTTACCCAGGAGCCGGAGATAATTGAGTATGCACGGAGCAAAGGGGCAAATGGCGTCAATCTCGCCGGTATGTGCTGTACCGCCAACGAGATACTGATGCGTCACGGCGTCCCCATCGCGGGAAATTTCCTGCAGCAGGAAATGGCCATCGTCACCGGCGCGGTTGATGCCATGGTGGTTGATGTCCAGTGCATCATGCAGGGCCTGGCGAACATCGCCCAGTGCTACCATACAAAGATTATCACCACTGACCCCAGAGCACAGATGCAGGGGGCAAGTCACATTGAGTTTGATGAGCATCACGCACCTGATGTTGCCCGCAAGATTATCAGGTTAGCCATCGACAACTTCCCGCACCGGGGGAAGAATGTCCAGATACCGCAGGTAAAAACAGACCTCATTGCCGGATTCTCCCATGAGACCATTAACTATCTTCAGGGAGGGCTTTTCCGCTCCTCGTACAAGCCGCTCAACGAGAATATCATTAACGGCCGCATCAGGGGGGTTGCCGGCGTGGTCGGCTGCAATAATGCCCGCGTGATGCACGATAACGCGCACGTCACCATGGTAAAAGAGCTGATCAAAAATGACGTGCTGGTGCTCCAGACCGGATGCTCCGCCATGGCGACCGCCAAGGCGGGACTGATGTTGCCGGAAGCGGCACAGTTTGCCGGTGAAGGTCTGGCATCGGTCTGTGAAGCTCTCGGAATTCCGCCGGTACTGCACATGGGCTCCTGCGTTGACAATGCCCGGATCCTTATGGCGGCAACCGCCATGGTCAGGGAGGGCGGACTGGGGGATGATATCAGCGACCTGCCCGCCGCCGGTGCCGCCCCGGAGTGGATGAGCGAGAAAGCGATTTCCATCGGGCAGTATTTTGTCGGTTCGGGAGTTTTCACCGTTTTCGGCGTTAGTTTCCCGACCGTGGGCAGTGAAGATGTCACGAATTTTCTTTTTAATGATATGGAGAAGCTCTACGGAGGCAAGTGGGCATTCGAGGCTGACCCGATCAAGGCGGCCCATCTTATGATCGACCATATTGACAGCAAAAGGAAAGCACTCGGTATTGATAAGGCAAGGGAGAGGGTTCTCTACGATATGGAAATGAGAAGGGAACTGGAAGCAATCTAAGCGGGGAAATCAGTTTTAGATAGCTTGCAGGATAAGCCCATAGAATCAGGGATTAGACGGGAACCCGACCTGAACACAAGATTTTGGAGGACACGTTTGGCATGTCGAAGATAATTGCATCAGCAGCCATCAGAGGTGCCCATAAAGTATTTAACAGGGCAGAGAAAAAATGGCAGGAAGCGATGGAGCGATGGGGGGCGAATGAACCCATCGGTTTCCCCAATACTGCCTATTACCTGCCGATCATCTACGGTATCCTGGGAATGAAGGTGGAAAAACTGGGGGATGCCGCAGCTGTGCTGGAGAAATGCCGCAGCATTCTTCCCCCGCCGGTGAAGGAGGAGCATGCCCTGCCGTACCTTGCCCCGGCCCTTGATGCCGGAATGGCAACCTTCTTTGCCGAGGAGATCATCGAGGCAATAAGATACCTGGAAAATCCTAGCTTTTACACCAAAACAGAAGACCCGGAGGGTGATCATATCTGGCTGGGTGCGGCTGATGATATTATTTTGCGAAAAAGAGGGGTTGAGTTCGTTGACGGCACCGCGCCGGGCTTTGCCGCGGTCGTTGGCGCTGCACCAAGCCCCGAAATTGCCTCGAACATCGCCCATGAACTGCAGCGGAAAAACCTGTATGTTTTCATGGCGGGAGAGTATAACGGAACAAGATTTTCCGAGCAGCTTGCCGGTACCGGTGTGCAGATTGGCTGGCCGGTAAGGCTGGTACCCTTCGGCCCCGATATCTCGGCAGCGGTCTTCGCCATGGGCTTTGCCACACGGGCAGCCCTGTCTTTTGGCGGCATCCAGCCGGGGGACTTCCGAAAAATCCTGATCTATAATAAAGACCGTATCTTTGCCTTTGTCATGCCCCTGGGCTATGTTACCGATGAGTGGTACGCCAATGCCGCCGGGGCGATCAGCTGGGGATTCCCCACCATTGCCGACACGCCGATTCCGGAGGTTCTGCCCACCGGTATCACCACCTACGAACACGTTGTCTCCAATGTTCCCCATGATAAAATTGTGGACCGTGCGATTGAGGTAAGGGGACTCAAGATCAACATCACGGAAATACCCATTCCGGTCGCTTATGGACCTGCTTTTGAGGGTGAGCGGGTGCGCGGCGAGGATGTTTACCTTGAGTGCGGCGGCGGCAGGACACCAATGGTAGAGTGGGTAACCTCAAAACGCATGGATGAGGTTACGGACAGCAACGTTGAGGTGATCGGGCCGGGGCTTACCGATGTATCTCCCGGCCAAAGACTGCCAATGGCGATTGTCGTTGAGGTGGCAGGAAGAGGCATGCAGGAGGACTACGAGCCTATCCTGGAGAGACAGATACACCACCTCCTCAACTACGCACAGGGCGTAATGCATATCGGGCAGAGGGATATTGCCTGGCTGCGGGTTGCCAAAGCGGCCGTGGACAAGGGGTTCAAACTGGATCACATCGGAACCATCCTCCACGCCAAGCTGCACCAGGACTTTGGCCGTATTTTTGATAAGATGCAGATTAAAATATATACCGAAGAAGACCAGGTAAAGGAGATGGTCGCCTCTGCGAAGGCGGTTTATGCCGGGCGCGATGCCCGTACCGAGGGCATGACCGACGAGAGCATTGATATTTATTACTCCTGCACACTGTGCCAATCTTTCGCACCGAGTCACGTCTGTATCATCAGCCCGGAGAGAACAGGGCTCTGCGGCTCATACAACTGGATGGACTGTAAAGCCTCGTATGAGATTAATCCGACCGGGCCCAACAGGCCGGTGGAGAAAGGGCCCGTCGTTGATGAAAAGCTGGGGCAGTGGCAGGGTGTGAATGAGTTTGTCACCATGGCTTCAAGGGGAAAGATCGACCATTATAACCTTTACAGCATCATGCACGACCCGATGACCGCCTGCGGGTGCATGGAGTGTATCTCGGCGGTGCTCCCGCTGTGTAACGGCGTCATGGCCGTCAACAGAGAGTACATGGGGGATACCCCCTGCGGCATGCGCTTCACGACCCTCGCCGGCACCATCGGCGGCGGACTCAGCACACCGGGTTTTGTTGGCCACAGCAAATACAACATCTGCCAGCGAAAATTCATTCGCGGTGACGGCGGCATTGAACGTGTGGTCTGGATGCCAAAGATGCTGAAGGAAGAGATTGCCGACCGGCTCAAGGAAAGAGCGATTGAGATCGGTATCCCCGACCTGCCGGACATGATTGCTGATGAGACGGTTGGTACCAGTGAGGAAGAGATCCTGCCTTTCCTTCAGGAAAAAGGACATCCTGCCCTCACCATGGGGCCGATACTGGAATAGAGAGGAGTCCTACTTATGCCTTTAACGGGAATACAAATTTTTAAATTGCTACCAAAAACAAACTGCGGTGAGTGCGGCGTTCCTACCTGCCTCGCTTTCGCCATGAGTCTGGCGGCAGGCAAGGCGAACCTGACCTCATGCCACCATATCTCTGAAGAGGCAAAGTCACAGCTGCAGGAGGCATCAGCGCCTCCCATCAGGCCGGTTACCATCGGCACCGGAGAGCGGCAGCTAAAAACCGGCGGTGAGACTGTCCTCTTCCGTCATGAAAAAAGGTTTGAGAATCCGCCCGGTCTCGCCATGCTGATCAGCGACAGTATGCCGGCTTCCGAGGTTGATGCCCGCCTGGAACGATTCAAACTCCTGCACTACGACCGTGTGGGCGTCAACCTGCGCCCGGAGCTGATCGCGGTAAAGTGCGACTCAGGGGATGCCGGCAAATTCGTTGCCCTGGTCAACAGGGTAAAACAGGGGAGCGACGGCGGTATTATCCTGATGAGCATGAACCCGGACATCCTTCAGGCGGGGATCAGAATCTCCGCGGACCGAAAACCATTGCTCTATGCGGCAACCGCCGAGAACCTGGACCGCATGGCGAGCCTGGCAAAACAGGAGCTATGCCCCCTGGCGGTAAAAGCCCAGAACGTCGAGGAGCTGGCTGACCTGACGACGAGGCTAACAAAAGCCGGCGTAACTGACCTTGTCATCGACTCCGGCTCAAGAAATCTCAGAAAGGCATTCGAGGACCAGGTGGTCATCAGAAGCACGACCCTGAATAAAAAGTTCCGCCCCTTCGGTTTCCCCACCATTGTTTTTCCCGGTGAGATGACTACCGACCCGATGAAAGAAGCAGTGCTGGCTTCCATCTTTATTGCCAAGTACGGCGGCATCATCGTACTTTCTGATTTTCAGGGGCATAGTCTCTTCCCGCTGCTCGTGGAAAGACTGAATGTTTATACCGACCCGCAGAGACCGCTGGCAACAACTGAGGGAATTTATGAAATCGGACGCCCTGATAAAAACTCCCCCGTACTTCTTACCTGCAACTTCTCCCTCACCTATTTCATTGTTTCGGGGGAAATAGAGGCAAGCCATATCCCTGCCTACCTGCTGGTCAAGAATACGGAAGGGCTGTCGGTGATGACCTCATGGGCAGCCGGCAAATTCGTCGCGGAGACGATTGCCCCCTTTATTAAAAAATGTGGTATTGCCGACAGGGTAAACCACCACCGGCTGATAATCCCCGGATATATCGCTGCGGAGAGCGGCGGGCTGGAAGAAGAACTATCTGGCTGGGAGGTAATGGTCGGTCCCAGAGAAGGTGCGCACATCCCCGCCTTCCTCAGACAGCAGAAGTCTTAAGGAGGAGAAATGATCCTTATCGGCGAAAACATCAACGTGATTTCAAAAACGATTGGCCCGGCCTTAAGAGAGAGAAATCTCAGCCCGGTGCAGCAGATGGCAATTGCCGCCGCAAAAGCCGGCGTGGATTACCTTGACCTGAATATCGGGCCGGCCAGGAGGAATGGGGAGGAGATGATGGCATGGGCAGTCAATACGGTGCGTGCCGTTACTGATTTGCCCCTCTCCCTGGATACAACCAACATTCAGGCGCTTGAGGTGGGACTGAAGACAAATAACGGCAAATCCCTGATAAACTCCATCTCTCTTCAGCCGGAGCGACTGGAACGGGGACTGCCCATGGTGAAGAAATACAACGCCGAGATGATCGGGCTTCTCTGGGGCGTTGAAGGCATGCCCCGCGATGCCAATGAGAGATGCATGCTTGCCGTTGACCTCGTCTACCAGGCGAATGAAGCAGGTATTCCCAACGAGGCGATCTGGATCGATCCCATTGCCACACCGGTATCCGGGGAAATCAACCAGGTGAAAGCCTGCCTTGAATTCATGGGCATGCTCAAGGATATTGCCCCGGGATGCAAGTCCGTGGTCGGGCTTTCCAACGTCTCCAACGGTACACCGGCACACTTAAGACCCTACCTTAACCGCACGTACATGGTTATGCTCGCAAGATACGGGCTTTACGCAGCGATTGTTGATGCCTTTGATGAGCAGCTTATCAAGATCGCACGCGGCGAAAAGCCTGAAATTACCGATATCATCCACCGGATAATGGATGGCGAGAAAATTAACCCTGACTCTGTAGATGAAGAAGGGATGAAATACGTGAAGACCGTTCGGGTGCTTACCGGACAGTCGCTTTACTCACATTCGTGGCTTGAGATATCGTAACGATTAAATTATAGAGGAGAGAACAAATGATCAGGAGGATATCGGAAATCCTGAAGGAAAAAGAACGGACCTTTTCCTTTGAGTTTTACCCGCCAAAGACCAGGGCCGCCCTGGAGAGGCTCCCGGAGACGATCAGCACCTACCTTGAGTTTGACCCGGACTGGTTCGCGGTAACCTACGGTGCCGGGGGGACAACACGCGACCTCACCACAGACATGGTGGATGACTACCAGAAGCGCTTCAACGTCCCCGTGCTGCACCATTTTACCTGCGTGGGACACAGCCAGGAGGAGATCACCACTTTGCTTGATGACCTGAAAAACAGGGGCATCTGCAACATCCTGGCGCTGCGCGGCGACCCACCCGTTGGCGTTGCGGACTGGGTTCCGCACCCGGGGGGGTTTGAGTACTGCTACCAGCTTATTGAGAGGATTCGTTCCTACGATGGCTTCTTCAGCATCGGTGTTGCCGGCTTCCCTGAAGGGCACGTGAACTGTCCGGATAAAGAGACCGATACCAAGTACCTGAAGATCAAGATTGATACCGGCGGCGAATTTGTCATCACCCAGCTTTTCTATGATACCAAAGACTACTTTGATTTTGTGAAACGGGTAAGAAACGCCGGGATTAACGTACGTCTTATCCCTGGCATCATGCCTATCACCAACTATCAGAACCTTCTGAGGTTTACCAGTAACTGTGGTGCTTCCATCCCCAAAAAGGTTGAGGAAATCTTCAAGCCCCTTGACGGCAATGATGAGGCTTCCTATCAGGCAGGTATTGACTTCATCGCAAAGCAGTGCAATGAGCTGCTGGAGGGCGGGGCGCCGGGGCTGCATTTCTTTGCCATGAACCGGACCGAGCCGGTCCAAGAAATACTGCGCCGCATCAAGCGTTAAGGCAACCTGTCCAATTTTATCAATGGTGAAAATTTACCGGAGGGAGGAAACTCCCTCAGAGTTTTTCTGGGCGGTTACAGGTATTTAAGAGAGTGAGAAAGAAAGAACCATCACTGCCAGAGCAGCGCAACTATGAATACGCCCTTACCGAGGCTTACAAAATCGCCGGTGAGCGGCTAAACAATGCTGATGTTCAGGATGTTTGCCGGAGGAGCGGGGCAGCGCACAGGGACACCGCCACGCAAAAAATCATCTCTCTTAAATACCTGGGGCAGTCATATCACATTACCTTACCCGGTATTGAGGTTTTGCCGGCAGACAACAGGGAGAAGATATCACAAAGGGAAAAAATCCTGATACTGCACTACCTGACATGGGCAAAAGACAACCCTTTGACGCAAAAGCAAATCACATTCAAGGAATTGCCGGAGGGGATGAGCTATTTCCCAACATTCTACAAGAGAACCATTAAGCCTCTCGTAGACTATTTCGGCAGGGAGCCGGACAGGCTGCCTCAAGTCACGGATAAATTTGGTGGACGCAGGGCAAACTACGGTGATGTCTCCGTTACCCTGAGTGCTTTTCCTCATGTCCCGATAACACTGGTGCTCTGGCGGGGGGATACCGAGCTTACCCCTTCCGGGAGCATCCTTTTTGACAGCAGTATCACGGACTACCTGCCCACCGAGGATATTATCGTGCTCTCCGAGACAATTACCTGGAAACTGGTAAGGGCTTTAAGACAGGGGTGAATTGGCATCATTCTTATTTGCCTGGTGTCACTCTTAAGGCGAAACTCAAAAATTAAGCCCTTTCCCCCGTCATTGCGAGCGTCAGCGAAGCAATCCGTAAAATCTGAGTGCCGTGAACGGATTACTTCGTCGCCAAGCTCCTCGCAATGACAGAGTGGATGCCTGTAAATGTTTCATCGCTTCCCACAATGGCAATCCGGTTTCAATCAAAACAGAACGATACCGGTAAATTTAAAACAGATCGGCGGGGCTTTCACCCCGCCGATTCTTTGCTTTTCAATCAAGAGGTCGGGCTTCCCCGACAATCGCATCTTTACTTACCCAGTATCTTGTCAACCTCTTCTTTGTCGGCATCCATCACATAGGTAATGCCGGAGACTTCAGCCGCCTGATGGGTAAGTGCCACCAGATCATCCCTGTCAATCAGGTTAAGGCGAAACTTTCTCTCTCCAGCCAGGAACTGCCGGAGTCCCGTAGCCAGGCGATCATAGTAGTTATATACGCCGATCGCCGCCGCCGGAATCCTGGCAAAATCCTTGCCGTATTTCTCCTTGAGCTTACCAACATTGATAAAGGTCTTGTTGATGGCTTCATCATAAGCCTTTGGTTCCGTATTGTCTCTCTTCAGCTTCTCAGCGTTGCTCTTGCCAACCATCGCTGCCGCCAGGGTGGAGCGACCAAGCGCCACCGCCTTGATGAAGGGCGCTCCCAGAGCTATCGCCTTGAAGATATGGTCTTCAAGGGAAATACCGCCGGCAATCGCCAGAGACGGCACAAATGCCCCCTGTTTTGCCAGACGTGAGGCATACTGATAAAGC
The DNA here is from genome assembly GCA_043818655.1 of Chloroflexota bacterium. Classification (GTDB taxonomy): domain Bacteria; phylum Chloroflexota; class Dehalococcoidia; order Dehalococcoidales; family JAZDNC01; genus JBDRFO01. Next base: position 1,282 of record JBDRFO010000051.1, on the reverse strand, counting down.
AAACTCTCTATCTCAACGGTAGGAACACCCCACTCATTCATCATACGCCATGGGCTCATCCCTGTCCCGCCACCAGCACCATCAACCGTAAGCAGGTCAAGCTTGGCGATAGAAGCAAACTTTAATGCCCGTGCCAGGTCAGCGGGTCTATAGGCACCGGTCTTAAGGGTAATATACTTGGCACCAACCTTTCTCAGTTCCTCTACCCTTTTAAGGAAGGCTTCCTCATCAACCATGCCCAGCCGGGAATGGCGCTCAAACTCACTGATCGCGCCTGACTTAAAAGCCTGCTGAATCACCGGGTCTTCCGGGTCGGGGGAAACAATATAACCCCGACTCTTGAGCAGTAATGCCCTCTCCAGTGAGGGTAGCTTGACCTCACCACCGATGTCTTTCGCCCCCTGCCCCCATTTAATCTCCACACCCTGCACGCCAAGCTGGGTGATGGCATACTCCTGAGCGCCAAGCCTTGTATCCTCAACGTTTGCCTGTATGAGCAAAAGCCCGTAGCCGTCATACCAGTCCTGAAAGACCTTCACGCGTCTTGTCAGCTCTGGTGACTTAACCACCTTGCCATTTTTAAACTCTGACTGGGAGTCCATGGCGGCAACATTCTCGCCACAGACCAGAACAGAGCCGCAGATCGCAGAAGCAATGGCTGCCCCTTCCCAGTTGACCCGCGCAATCTCTGTTGACCCCAGTGCGCCGGTCATGAAGGGCACCCTCATCTTAATCTTATCTTTCCCGGCACCAATCTCGGTTGAAATATCCACTGCCGGGAAGATTGCCTTATCCGAGTCAGCCTCAATACCGTAGGCGCCGACACATGACCCCATGATATTGAAATGGGAAAAATCCAGTGGGTAATCCTTCTCTGAGCCAGCCGTAACCTTGGCAAAAGGCTGCGGGTAAATAGTCTCCCGGGCGCGCAGTGCTGACTTCCCCACCTCACACAGCCCAAGACAGCCGTCAAGACAGGTAACACACATACCCGATATGGGTGCCGGTGTTACCCGGTTCCTGGTCAGTGTTGATGCACTGGCATTTGGTTTACTAAAAGTCATGATGTCCTCCTTTTTCTTTCTTTTATATTTTTACGGGAATACCTTTATTCTTTAAAAATTGCTTCGCCTCAGGGATAGAAATCTCCCGAAAATGAAAGATGGAAGCGGCAAGCACGGAAGATGCCTTGCCGATAACTACCGCATCGTAGAGATGCTGAAGAGTGCCCGCACCACCCGAAGCCGTCACCGGGATACTTACCGCTTCAGCCACAGCACGG
>JBDRFO010000050.1:0-3051 GCA_043818655.1 Chloroflexota bacterium | reverse complement strand
ATTGGTTGCTACCGGGAAGAAAGTAAAGATTGTGGGTTCGGTCATCCGCTACCAGACACCCCCAACCCGGAATGGCAAAAGGGTGGTCTATGTGATTATGGAAGACGGCACCGGCATAGCTGATGTCACCGTATTCAGCGATGTGCAGGAGAAGTGCGGACATGTCCTGTTCAGCGAAAGCTGGCTCGTGGTAGAAGGTAAAATTCAGAGGAGGGGACCAAAAGCCCTCTCCATAATCGCGGACAATCTGCAGCCAGCAACCAATGTCTTTTCAAAAATGTGATTTTTGCCTTGTGGCTCATTGCTGATTCAGTCTTACCAGTAGACTTTCACTTCAAGGTACTGCATATCCTGCGGTATAATCATCTCAATGGGAAAAGGAACATGGATTTTAGAGAAAACCTTGAATGATCGCTTCCCTTATCGCCTCCAGATTTTGAAAGGGGATGTACCATGGCTGGTGCTACGCACACAGGACCGATGGCCCGCAGCAGGCAGGCACATTTTTTGCCTAAGGGAGGAAGAGCCGCCAGAACCAGATGAGCCATTGAAAGAGTTAGAGCGGGTAGGCATTATTGCTTTTAATGAACGCGGTCGTAGAATCTCCATAGTACTTGACCGTAAGCGTTACAAACGCTGTGATTTCCTCTTTCTGAAAAAATCCTATAAGGACAGACCGGGAGAGAGTTATGAGCAAATCTTCTGGCTGACCCAGCGGTCAATCGAGCAGCACCGTCCTGCCTTTAAACTCGTGCCCCGGCGTGCTACGTCAGAGCTAACGGTTCTCATACACAGCAACGAACGCTATCCCTGGCGTTTCCCCGGTGCGCTTACTGAGAGAGGCGTTATCGCCGCTGGTGACTATGCCCTCATGGATGGGGATAAAGTGCTGGCGGTAGTTGAGCGAAAGACGCTGGATAACCTTCTCGCCGATTTCGGTGTAATGCCGGTTTTACACGAGAGGCTGGCTGAACTAGCAGCGTATGATAACCATGCACTGGTAATCGAGGCTCCCTATGCTGACTTTCTGAATCCCAAGAAAGTGCATTATTACACCCCCGTCTTCTGTGCTAAAGCGATTGCTGAGCTATATGCTTTGCATCCTGCTCTGCGCACTGTCTTCTTTTCCAATCGAAAGATAGCCAATGAGTGGACACAACATTTCTTTGAGGCAGTGCATGACCTGCAACAGAGCCGAGATGAAGTGCAGAAAAGAGTAAACTAAATCATATGGCGGTAAACCAAAGAAAACATCCCGTAGAACTGAATTGCCAATTCAAGCGTGCCCTTGATTTGATGGAGCACACTCAAAAGAGCATATTCATTACCGGACGAGCGGGTACGGGGAAATCAACGCTGCTGAACTATTTCTGCCGTATCACAAAGAAGAAAGTAGCGGTGCTGGCGCCCACCGGCGTCGCCGCCCTCAATGTGAAAGGGCAGACCATTCATTCCTTCTTCAGGTTCAAGCCCGGCATCACCCCTGAGAGGATTAAAAAGTCCCGTTCTGTCAGTAGTGAGAGTATCTATCACAAACTGGACGCCATCGTCATTGATGAAGTATCCATGGTGAGGGCCGACCTGTTGGACTGCGTGGACAGGTTTCTGCGGCTGAACGGCCCCAGGGCAGACAAGCCCTTTGGTGGTATCCAGATGGCCTTCATCGGCGACCTCTACCAGCTGCCACCGGTGGTTACCGGCGCTGAGAAGGAAGTCTTTAAGTCTCTTTACAAGACGCCCTATTTCTATAGTGCCCGCGTGTTCGAGTCCTTTGACATGGAATTCGTGGAACTGGAGAAGATTTATCGTCAGCACGATGAGCATTTCATCACCTTGCTCAATGCCATCCGCAACAACTCAATCACCGGAGAAGAGTTGGAGCTTCTCAATCAGAGATACCAGCCGGAGTTTGAGCCATCACCGGATGACTTCTATGTCTATCTGACCACCACCAACAGGCTGGCCGGTGATATTAACAGCAAGCGCCTGGCAGCATTAGAAGACAGGCTTTACACATTCACCGGAAGTATCGCGGGCGACTTCGGCCGGGAGTATCTGCCCACTGCAATTGATCTTCAGTGCAAGGTTGGGGCGCAGATCATGATGCTCAATAATGATACCGAGGGACGCTGGGTTAACGGCAGTATCGGGAAAATAACAGGCATTGCTGAGAACAATAAGGAGGACTGCGCCATTATTGCCGAGCTGGCTGATGATGAGGTGGAGATAACACCCTTTACCTGGGAGATCTTCCGGTTCTTCGTCGAGGCAGGGAATCTACAGTCGGAGGTCATCGGTACGTTTACGCAGTACCCGCTGATGTTAGCCTGGGCGGTAACCATTCACAAGGGTCAGGGGAAGACCTTTGACCGGGTGATTATTGATGTCGGGAATGGCATCTTTGCTCATGGTCAGATGTACGTAGCACTCAGCCGGTGCACGACGCTGGGCGGCATTATCCTCAAGAAGCGGGCACTGAAGAAACATATCTGGACAAATTATCAGGTAATGGATTTCCTGACTAAATATCAATACAAAAAGGCAGAGCAGGCATTACCGGTGAGCACCAAAATCGAGGTAATCAGGAAAGCTATTGAAAACGGGACACTGCTGGAGATGGTGTACCTCAAGCCCAGTGACGAGAAGACAACGAGGCTTATCATGCCGGAGACTGTCGGGGAAATGGAGTATCATGGTAAAAAGTATCTTGGTATGCGGGCATTCTGCCTGAAACGGAATGAGGAGAGAACCTTTCGCGTTGACCGGATACTGGAAATCCAGGAAGTGCTGGATAGCTGATTCATACTCTCAAAATCGCATTATTGCACCATAAGATGGATTGAGACTGCCGAAAAAGTCCACTTTAGTCTATTGCAAAAAGGGAATTTTAAAGAACCTGAATACAAAAAATGAGGCTAAATACATGCTACAATACAGATAACAAATCAATAGGAGGCACTCATGCTCAAGCCGAAATCGCCTCAAGAATCGTTCTACGGTAGTTATCTGTATGACCGCATTGTCCCCATCGACCATCTGCTTCGCAAGATC
>JBDRFO010000049.1:0-24259 GCA_043818655.1 Chloroflexota bacterium | reverse complement strand
CGGGATGCAGGACAGGATTAAGTCAGTAACCGATAAGACCGGCATACTGGGTCAATCACAAAGACCCGGTGTCTTCTGCATCACGTGGCACGATCCCCTCAAGACCGCCGGAGCAGGGACACTTCACGATGAGCTTATCCGGACGGCTGGTGGGGAAAACATCGCCCGAAACCTCACCGGTTATGCCAGTATCAACCTGGAAGCGGTCATCGAAGCGAATCCCGAGGTGATGGTCGCTGGTGTCGGTATGGGCTCCGGCGCTGACGCACCACTCCAGTTTGCCTTAAACGAGCCGAGGCTGGAAAACACCGACGCCCGCCAGCATAACCGGGTTTATCCCATCGATGTTGACCTGGTCGGACGTGCCGGGCCGCGGATTGTTGTTGCCCTGGAACAATTCGCCGGGTTCATCCATCCCGAATTGTTCGGGGAGGACAAATGAACGTTTATCACATCACGCATAGCCCGCAAGCAGGAATCATCCACCTGCATTTCTGGGGCTGTAACCTGAACTGCCGGGCATGCCTGCTTAAAAAAGAGCTCTACGACTGTCATCTGGTTGAGACGAAGGATGAAATTTTCCGGGCGACCGGGAATAACCCCGGCGCCCCGGAGCGCTTCCTGGAACTGGAAGAGGTGATGCATATCCTGGAATCGCTGGAGGTAAGGCGGGTTATCTTGATGGGGGCGGAACCAACGACCGACCGCCAGTTACCCCAGCTGGCAGAGGCACTGCATGATAGATTCCAAAGCCATAATGTTCTCCTCACCAACGGTTTTATATTTGCGGAACTAAAGAACATCGATGAAGTGGTATTCAGCCTGAAAGCCTGCAACAACGATCTGCATCGCCACTACACCGGGGAATCAAACGAGAAAGCCCTGGCGAATTTTATCAAGTACCATCAGTCAGGCGTCAGGCTGAGGGCGGAAAGTATCTTTATCCCTGAGTATCTTGACTGTTCGGAGATTGAGCACATTTCCCGTTTTATTGCCGGGGTTGACCGGGGTATTCCTTACCGCATCGATGCGTACATCCCGATCGGCGACAACCCCTGGAGACGCCCCACCCCGGAGGAAACGGCAAGGGCGACCTCAATCGCTCGACGGTATCTTGATAATGTTTCCTGCCTGACCGGAAATGAAGAGCTGAAATTTGATGTCGTGAGGGTGATCTAGCGTGTCTGTAAACCGGGATTTGTCCCGCCAGAGCGTGCCCGTACATCTTATCGAATGGCGTACCCGGATCTACGCTCTTATCGGGCTCACCGCGTTGCTTATCATGGTAGCGGCGCTGGCGACAGCCGTCGGCAGCGTCCGTATCCCGCTTCTCACCACCTGCCGGGTGCTGGCCTCAAAGCTGCCCCTGTTTCATATCACACCGTACTGGCCCGACAGCACCGAAACGATAATTTTTGAAATACGCCTGCCCCGGGTGATCATGGCCGGTCTGGTCGGGTCTGCCCTGGGCACAGCCGGGGTTACCTACCAGGGACTGTTCCGCAACCCGCTTGCCGACCCTTATCTTATCGGTGTCACGCAGGGGGCATCACTGGGGGCGGTAATCGGTTTCCTGCTCCCGGCTACCCTGCAAATCCCCGGAGGAGTCGGCATTGTCCCCTTCTTCGCCTTTACCGGTGCCATGATCAGCACGGTCACGGTCTATAGTCTGTCCCGCGTCGGCAAAACCTTGCCCGTAACCACCCTCATCCTGGCCGGTGTTGCCCTGGGGGCACTTCTGGGGGCAATTGTCTCCTACCTTATCATTTCCAGCGGGGAAAGTATCCATGGTATCGTCTTCTGGCTGATGGGCAGCTTTTCCCTGGCGCAGTGGTCGGATGTCGGGATGATTCTTCCTTACGTTGCGGTTGGCATCGGCATCATCCTGCTTTACGCCCGCCCGCTGAATGTGATGCAGCTTGATGAGGAGCAGGCACAGCAGCTGGGTATCAATGTCGAGCGGCTGAAGCTCGTGCTTCTTATCGCCGCCACCTTAATTACGGCGGCCGCCGTTTCCTTCGTCGGCACCATCGGTTTTGTTGGAATTATCATTCCTCATGCCGTGCGTCTCATCTGGGGTGCCGACCACCGTTTTCTCCTGCCGCTTTCCGTCCTCTCCGGCGCCATTTTCCTGATCCTTGCGGATCTGATTGCCCGCACCGTTCAGGCACCGGCGGAAATACCGATAGGTGTCATCACCGCCCTCTGCGGCGCCCCCTTTTTCCTTTACCTGCTGCGGCGTCGCAAGAGGGTTATCTTTTGAGGTCAAGATGATCAAGATCGAGGTGCAGCATCTTTCGCTTGGCTACGCCCGCCGGGAAGTAGTGCGAGACGTGACCTTTCAGGTACACCCCGGCGAGATGGTGGGGCTGATCGGGCCAAACGGGTGCGGCAAGTCAACCATCATCCGGGCGGTAACGCGCGTTATCCCTCCGTACCGGGGTCAGGTGCTTCTGAACGGGAGAGACATCGCCGGCATACCGAGGCCTGAGCTTGCCCGCATGATTGGTGTTGTTCCCCAGATGCCGCTTCTCCCCAGCGCCTTTACGGCTTTTGAGATCGTGCTCATGGGGAGAAATCCCCACCTCGGTCTCTTCCAGCATGAAGGACAAAAAGAAATTGAATTTGCCCGGCATGCCATGAAAAGAACAATGACCCATCACCTTGCCAGACGACGGGTGGGCGAGCTTTCCGGCGGCGAGATACAGTGCCTTCTGGTTGCCCGCGTCCTCGCCCAGGAGACAGAAGCGATTCTCCTTGATGAGCCAACGGCAAATCTTGATATCGGACGGCAGGTCGAAATCCTTGACCTGGTGAAGAACCTCTGCCGGACGGATCATACCGCGATCCTGGTGGCGCTCCATGACCTGAATCTCGCGGCGCAGTACTGCGACCGCCTGGTGCTGGTAAATAACGGTCAGGTTTTTACCCGTGGAACACCCGCTGCGGTCATCACGCCGGAGAACATGAAAGAGGTCTACGGGGCTGATGAGTGCGTCTATCGCCATCCGGCGAACGGGCTTCCGGCTATCCTGCTTAAAGCAGGTGGTGGACAGGCATCCGGTACGAAGAATATCATGAAAAAGAGATGATGCTTTCGGTTTTGATGAAAGATGACAAGGGAGATTGGAACGATGATGATATACTATCCAATAACTGTTTTTCTGAGTATGAGCAGATAATGTGTCCTATCTCAGGATACGGAGTTTCTGCATGACTTCTCATATTCTGCTTATCTTCTTGCTTGCCCTGGTTATCGACCTGATACTGGGGGAACCACCAAATTTTATCCACCCGGTCGTATGGATGGGAAAGATGGTTTCGTTCCTGGTAAAAGGCGGTATCAGACATTCCCCTGCCATCCAGTTTCTCTATGGACTGGCAGCAGTGCTCATCACGATTGCCGTCTTTGTTATTCCCACCTGTTTTCTCCTTTTTTACTTAAAGAAGCTCAGTTCGGTGGCTTATGTTATCGTCGCTGCCACCCTGCTGAAAACCACCTTTTCCCTGAGAGGACTGCGTCGCGCCGCCGTCGTCATCAGGAATCTTCTGCGTGCCGATAAACTGGATGAAGCACGCTTTGCGCTGCGCGCCATGGTCAGCCGGGATACAAGCAAACTGGACAAAAGCCAGGTCGTCTCCGCCACCGTGGAGTCGGTGGCAGAGAACAGCTGCGACAGCTTTGTCGCCCCGCTGCTCTATTTCCTGCTTCTCGGAGTGCCCGGGGCGGTTGCCTACCGGGTAATCAACACGCTTGATGCCATGATCGGATACCACGGGGAATTCGAGTACCTGGGGAAATTCGCCGCCCACCTGGATAGTGCGGCGAATCTTATCCCGTCCCGGGTGACGGCTCTGCTCATTGTGCTTGCCGCCCGGATACGGCACGGGGATGCATCGGGTGCCTGGCGGGTCATGCTGCGTGACCGGGGGAAAACAGAGAGTCCCAATGCCGGCTGGACGATGAGCGCCGTTGCCGGTGCCCTGGGGGTACAGCTGGAAAAGACGGGTTATTACCGGCTGGGAGATAACCAGAACTCCCTGTTGCCGGGCACGATTGATGCTTCTCTGAAGATAATCAATACCCTTGCCCTCATCTGGAGTCTGCTGATTATCCTGTCCGAGGTGATATATCATGCTGCGACCTAAACCGAACATCGGGAGACTGCTGCCCGCGGTTCATGGGGGCATCGACTACGCCGAGCTAAGCAAACTGGGTATCAAACCGGAGGATGTGCTGGATTTCAGCGTGAATACGAATCCGTTCGGCCCGCCGCCGGGCACAAGGGAAGCCATGGCTCAGGCATCAATCGACCGTTACCCTGACTCCGAGGCAACAGAACTGGTACAGATACTTGCTGGTAAACTGAATATCGCCTCGGAAAACCTCATCGCCGGCAGTGGCGCAACCGAGCTTATCAGACTGGTAGCCACCGCTTATCTCGGCCCTGAGGATACCGTTCTTATACCTCAGCCCACCTACAGTGAATACGAGTTCGCCTGCTCCCTGTCCGGTGCCTGTGTGCTGCCGCAACCGTTGCCGGAAAACAGCAATTTCCGGCTGAACGTAAGCGAAACCGTCAGTTTGATGCGGAGGCATCAGCCCAAAGGAATCTTCCTCTGCAACCCGAACAACCCGACGGGCGGGTACTTATCGCGGGAAGATGTGAAAAGAATCCTGTCCTGTGCGGAAAACAGTCTGGTGGTACTGGACGAGGCTTACATCGCCTTCACCGAAGATGCGTGGTCATCACCTGACCTGATCGATGGCGGCAACATGGTCATCCTGAGGTCAATGACGAAAGACTATGCCCTCGCCGGATTGCGTCTTGGCTACGCAATGGCAGATGAGAAAATTATCTCCGTGCTGAAGCGGGTGAAACCACCCTGGAATATCAGCTCCGTCGCGCAGAAAGCCGGCATCCATGCCCTGGCGGCAGACGGCTACCTTGAGGCGTGCCGGGTGCAGATTAAAATGGCAAAGGAGTTTCTGATAAGAGAACTCAAGCGTCTCGGCTTCAACCCGCTGCCTTCACAGGCAAATTTCTTCCTGGTCAGGGTCGGTGATGCTGCCGGTTTCAGACAGGCACTACTCAGGAAGGGAATCTTGGTTCGCGACAGCGCATCCTTTGGCTTGCCCGCATACATCCGCCTGGCGCCGCGCACACTGGATGAGTGCCGGCGCTTAATTACCGCGATTGAAGAGAGTGAGGTTAACCATCATGCCGGCTAAGACTTTAATGATACAGGGCACTGCTTCCTCGGTGGGGCAAGAGTATCATCACGACGGCGCTCTGCCGCATTTTCCGTCAGGACGGCTACAGGGTCGCCCCGTTTAAAGCCCAGAACATGGCACTCAACTCCTTCGTCACCAGGGAAGGCGGGGAAATCGGCAGGGCGCAAGCGGTGCAGGCGGAAGCCGCCGGCATTGAACCCGCAGTTGATATGAACCCGGTATTGCTTAAACCCGAGGCGGAAAACAGGTCACAAATTATCGTCCTGGGCAAGGTAACCAGAACCCTCACCGCAACCGGGTACTATAACGAGACATCCCATCTCCTGAGCATCATCGGCGGCTCACTTGAGCGTCTGCGCCGCAGCTATGACATCGTGGTCATTGAGGGAGCCGGCAGCCCGGTGGAGATTAATCTGAAGGAGAAGGAAATCGTCAACATGCGGGTAGCGCGAATGGCGGGTGCCCCCGTCATCCTGGTCGCTGATATTGACCGGGGCGGCGTCTTTGCCTCAATCGTCGGTACCCTTGAGCTTCTGACAACCGAAGAGCGCAGCCTGGTCAGGGGTTTCATCATCAACAAGTTTCGCGGTGATTTAACACTGCTGAAACCGGGGCTGGATTTCCTGGAGAAGCGAACGGGCAAACCGGTTCTGGGGGTTATCCCCTACTTCCACGGCATCAGCATTGCCCAGGAGGACTCGGTCTATCTGGAAGAGAGACGCAACCGCCCGGCAGGGAGCGCCCTCGATATCGCCGTCGTGCGCTTACCGCATATCGCCAACTATGACGACTTTGACCCCCTGGAGGAAATGGGCTGCTCGCTACGCTATCTGACAAAAGCATCGGAGATGGGCAATCCCGACCTGATTATCCTTCCCGGCAGCAAGAGCACAATTGCCGATCTGGTCTATCTGAAGGAGCAGGGGCTTGCCGGGGCGATTATCCGGCAGGCAAAGGACGGTACGCCGGTGATCGGTATCTGTGGCGGCTACCAGATGCTGGGTGGGGCAATTCACGACCCGTACCGGGTTGAGTCGGGAGAAATTAGCACTGCCGGACTGGGCCTGCTTGATATCGAGACGACTTTTGTCCGGGTCAAAACCACCACCCAGGTAAAAGCCAGGGTTATTGCCGGGAAGGGTCTCTTCGAGGGGCTCAGGGGGCTGGAGGTTACAGGTTACGAGATTCACATGGGACAAACCGAAAGCAAGAACCATGCACCGGCGTTTCAGGTCGTAGCGACACCGCATGGGGAAGCCGGTTACCCTGACGGTGCGGTAAGCGACGACCATCTCATGTTCGGCAGCTACATTCACGGTCTATTTCATAATGCAACCTTCACGCAGGACTTCTTGAACCGTCTCCGGCAGATCAGGGGAAAGCCGCCAGTCGCAGCAATACCGGCAGACCGTGAAAGGGAGTACGACAGGCTGGCAGAACTGGTCAGAGGGAACCTTGATCTGAAGCAGATTTACCGGATTACCCTGGGGGAAACATGCGGCTGACAATTCTCCCACAGAAATACCATGCTTCGCGACCTGCCTGGTAAACAGGAGTAACATTCCCACATACCATCTTCAGTTTACCGCCTGCTTTGCATATTCCGCCAGTTTGCAGCCTTCTTTTTTACCTGTCCTTCTCGGACAGCGAGTGCCGTTTGATGTCTCAATGGCTACCGTCGCGGGGAGAAGTGATTCTCTCGACAATGCTGGATTTATGAAGCATGTTCTTCAACATGGTGGCTTCTGTGCTGGCGGTATTCGCCTCCTCAGCCCTCTTTATTGCCTGTTCCGTCGCTCTTATCGCCGCCTGCTCGGCATCACCTGCCTTAATCGCAGCTTCCTCAGACGTCTTCACCGCTACTTCAGCAGCCTCCCTGGCTGAGGACATGGCACGCTTGTACGACATGGCTGCAATCCTTGCCTCCTTTTCCGCATCCCCGGCTTTTTGCGCTGCCTCATGGGCTGCCTCGCTTGCCTCCTGGTAAAGCTGCTCCGCTTTCGCCGCCGCGTCACCCGCCGCTCTGGTGGAGTTCTGGACAAACTTCTCAGCGATTTTGCGTGTCTCGGCACCCCTTTTCACCGCTTCTCCGGATGCCTTCGTTGCTGCCGCAGAAGCCTGTTTGGCAGAGCCGGCGGCTTCTTCCGCTCTTTTCGCCGCCTCAACAGCAGCCCTGATGTTATCTGCCATCTCCGTCAGGATTTCAGGAAGGGATCTTGCTGGTATCCTGGAGGGTGTTGCTGGCTTCTCCGCCTCAGGTAATCTGGCATCTTGATCGGTCATCTTTTTACCATCCTTCCCGCAAATATTTACTGCCGTCCATCAGGAAACCTATTTCCCAGAGCCGAGCAGAGAACCCGCTCAGCATCATGACACCATCTTCCCAGATGACCACTAAACCAACATACGAATATTCTGGGCCAGATATACGGTAACTTGACTCTCATCGCCCTGACCCACAATTTATTTTTATCCGCTTAGATGATAGCATCCCCGCATCTTCAGGTCAAAATCCTCAGTACAGCTATCGCGGCAGCCTGCGTCTCCGGCAGGGACATATGCGAAGCTCGCCGCCATGCCCATATTTTTTGTCCCCAGACGCCTTGATTAACGTTTGAAAATCAGATTATTTCATATTGACATTTGAATATTTTCTTTATATTGTTCCATATCTGTGATTAGTTAACCCCGTGTGCAAGTTTTCTTAAAAAGTAGAAGTCCAAGCCACTACGCTTCTAAAATAGGATAATAAGAATATCTTTTGGGAGGCGTGGGGTGGACTTGGACACTTACATTATGACAATTTTCTGTTTTTATGATGATGCCATGAAAAAAGTGCTTAAAGGTGAAAGACCCCGTAAGAGAGGACCAGAAGCAAGCCGGGCAAATACCTGCCACTTTATTAATCATTCCGGGGTTTTCACATGATTGTGCAGTGGTAAAAACCAGCCTGGAGACCATAAATACAAGAAGTCCCTGCCAAAATATTATGCGGCAGATACAAGTATCTACCGCATAACACTATTTCACACTAAGAGCTCAGCCCTGCGTTTTAACATCAGCCAGGCTGGTTAATTCCAGTTAAGTTTCTACATCTACTCCTGATGGCACTGTCTTTTTCACCTCGTTGATAAACTCAAGCAGGGCGCTATTGAATTGTTCGGGTTCTTCAATCGGGGATGCATGACCGGTGGGCAGGACTACCAGCTTGGAGCCAGGGATCGCTTCCTGCGCCTTCTTGCCCTGTTCCGGTCCCATATGAGCATCATTCTCACCGACAATAATGAGAACCGGCATGGTCAACCTGCTGAGATCCGGGGTCGTGCTGGCGGATGCCATCCCTTCCCTCAGACGAAGAAGCGCATCGGGTTTCTGCTCCGTTTTGATCTTCTTATATTTCTCAAATACCTTCGGGTTCTTCTGCTTGAAACCGGGGGAGAAGGCGTTCGTTGTCATCATTTCTGCCCATTTTTTGATATCGCCCTTCTTAAGAAGCGCTGTCATCTCATCACGCTGCTTTTGCTCTTCCGCAGTGGGTTCAGGCCGGGGTAATCCGACACCGCTGCTCACCAGGACAAGCGCCCTGACGTCACGGGGATATCTGATCGCGTACTCAAGGGCAATACGCCCACCCATAGAATACCCGACAACGACGGGATTTGTTTTCACCCATGCCATTTCCTCGAATTTCTCCAGGTCGGCAGCGACCTGCGCCCGTCCCATCCGCCAGAACTGAACGAAATCCTTCATCAAAGTATCCATGGAATAATCGGTTTTGGGTCTTTCCGTGCCGCCACAACCGCGAATATCAACAGCCCATAACCTCCAGTACTTTGTAAATGCAGGGGTCGCCAGCTGGTTCCACCACATCTTACAATTATCACCATAGCCGTGGACGAAAATCACATTGTCTTCAACGCCCTCATCTTCAAAGTTAATAATAATCTCGTTAGCCTTAACCTTGGAAGCCATGAATTCCTCCTCTATATTTTTATATCATATGTAATAATAAATTTGCCTATTATTCTAGTTGAATGTTTGCTTCTGTGTCAATAGCGAGAGACAGCAAGGCTCCATTTGGTCTGGTTATTAGACGCAAAATTTACAGGTTATCCAAAAACTGATTTCCCTGAATCAGAGCATGTCACGTGCTCTATCTTGCGATACCGCGTTCCCGGATGACTGTCACGAGCCTGCCAACCATCATTGAACAGAACCCGTCCACCGGCAGAATTGATTTTTACGAACGGATAGTCTATTGTAATATAGGGTTGAGTTTCGACTTTAAACCCGAAGGAAAAGAGTGTGAGGGGGTAGGGAAAATGGCGAGAATACTGAAATGGGATGCCCAGAAATACCTGGCCAGGGTACCGGATGAGCACATATTTTACCTGCACAGCGGCGGCGTTATCAGGGATATGCATGAGCTGGGGGAAGCTCTAAGGAACATGTCTGATGAGACATTTGCCTACCACTCTGATGAGGGGAAAAAGGATTTCAGCAAATGGGCAAAAGATATCATCGGGGATGAGAAACTGTCTCGTGACCTGAGCAAGGCAACAAGCCGTACACGGGCGGTAAAATTTGTCACCGACAGGGAGAAATTCCTCCGCAGTAAACTAACGTAAGATACCACTTCGCAACGTCACGTCTCTTCGGCTTCCAGTGAAATCCCCAAAACAGACGGGGAAGATTTAGAAGTCATCCAGGAACTAATTATGGTGATCCCGAACAAGTTAAATACCCGGCTTCAGAAGATTAGTTTCTGGATAGGTTGTAAGTTATGAATTGTGAGAAGCTGATATCAGGAGGTTTTCCCCGGAAGTCACCCGGATACTCAGTGCCGTCAATAAAGAGCAAAGACGATGCCCGGAATGGAAAAATCGGTTTCTGGATAGCTTGAACAAGGAGAGCGATCCTGACGGATAGTTAATATGGAGGTGAATGATGGATATTTTATCAAACGATGAGCTTAAGGCACTTATGGGGGAACGAAATGACTTCTGTATCTCCATTTATATGCCAACAGAGCGTGTTGGGGATATCCAGCAGAACCGTATCAGACTGAAGAATCTGCTCGGTCGTGCGGAAGATCAACTCATAACCTCCGGGACCCGTTCTGCCGAGGCAAGAAAGATTCTCGAACCGGTACGCAGCTTTGAGACAGGCACCCTCTTCTGGCAGAACCGCAGTAATGGGCTGGCTATTTTCATTTCGCCAAATACGTTTCGCTACGGGCACCTGCCGCTGCATTTTGAAGAAAAGATGGTGGTCAATAACCGCTTCCTCATCAAACCCCTCCTGCCCATCCTGAGCGGCAACAGCTACTTTTTTATCCTGTCAGTGAGTCAGAACAACCTGAGCCTGTTCAAGTGCACACGTTACAGCACCAGTGAAGTAGACCTTGAGGGCATCGTTCCCCGAAGCAGGGATGAAGCCCTGAGATTTGATGATTACGAAAAACAATTTCAACATCACGCTGGTTCCGCCAGAGTGGCTGGCGCCGGTAATGCCATCGTATTCCAGGGACGAGCAATTGGCGACATTGCCAAGAACAATATTCTAAGGTATTTTCAGCAGATTGACCGGGGTCTCAGCAAAATACTCAATGAGGAAAAAGCGCCCCTGATTTTTGCCGGTGTTGATTACCTGTTGCCCATCTATCAGGAAGCGAATACCTACCAGAACCTGATGAGCGAAAGGATCATGGGGAACCCTGAAGAGGCAAGTCCGGAGAAACTGCGCGATCTTGCCTGGAACATCATCGAGCCTTACCTCCAGAAGAGACAATCTGAGGCGATTATCCGTTATGGCGAGATTGCTGGTAAAGGGGTAACCTCCACCAACATGATGGAGATAGCGCTGGCGGCTTATGACGGAAGAATCGGCACCCTTTTCCTTACCCCTGACCTGGAGGAGTGGGGAACATTTGACCCTGAGAGCAGGTCGGTCATCCTGCACGAGAGACCTGAGCCATACGACCAGGATCTCACGGACTTTGTTGCCGTACATACGCTGACAAACAAAGGTATTATTTATAACCTGGCACCGGACAGGCGAATAGATGGCTCACCGGTGGCTGCTGTCTTTCGTTACTAACTGTCAGCATCCCCGGTATGTTTCCGTAAATACCATGCAACCAGCGCATGATATGGGCATAACAAAAATGCTTCACGTCCGTTTTTGGTTGGCCTCACGTATCACCCTGAGTGGCGAAGCGACGAAACAGTTAGAGCTTACCCGACAAATACCACCAGGGAGAAGAGAGTTATGTCCGCCGGACGGGATAAAAACCATTTATGAGACGGCTTCAATAAACATCCGCTCTGTCATTGCGAGCATCAGCGAAGCAAACAGCACCAATGCTGAAAAAACCTTGACGCGCCCTGAATTATATGCTATATAGTGCCTCAAAGTAACGAGTGCCGGAAACATCGTCAAGGTCCTGCGAAAACCCGGTATCGCAAGACAGAGCACTTTTGATATCAGATATAAAAATATCCTTTTTGATCGCCTGTCATAATAGGCAAGTGATGGCGAGTCATTATCATACAGGAGGGAGAAACTAAAATGCTACCGATAAAAAAAATTCTCTGTCCCACCGACTTCAGTGATCCATCCTTCGAAGCCATAAAAGTAGCCAACGAGCTGGCGGTACACTTCTCTTCATGGTTATGCCTGATCCATGTTGTTTCGCTAACACCGGTATTGGCCACGACAATGGTTCCATCCGCCTTCAATGTGGATGCATACCAGAAAGCGCTTGAGGAATCCGGGAAAGAGCAACTCAATCAGGTAATGGAGAAATACGTCTCGAAAGAAATTAAGACCTCAAAACCCACCATTGTCAGCGGCGTTGCCGCAGATGAAATCATACGCTTTGCCGAAGCCGAGCAGATTGACCTTATTGTCATCGCCACACATGGCCTGACCGGCTGGCGACACTTTGTCTACGGTTCCGTGGCAGAAAGCGTCGTGCAACATGCCCCCTGTCCGGTTCTGGCAATCAGGCCACCACATAAGTCGGAGGAGAAACAACCTTAGCCGAGCCTCTCACAAGAAATCATCGCCTCGTGTTGCAGGTGTTTAGCCAGAAAGATTCCGGTCCGTCTCTGGTTTCGGCGGTACTTTCAGTTCCTGATTAAGCTGGATATACCGGATAACATGGGCACGATTAAGAAGACCGGCAAGACCTTCTTTCTTATCCATCACAATGAGCTGGTTGAGCCCGTACTGCGCCAGAAGCTTCAGCGCCGAACTGAGGTCATCGTCCACTTTAACGCTGTAGAGAGGTTTACGGGTCATAATTTTCGCTACCGGCGTGTCCGCCCATTCTTGCTGGGGCAGCTTTTTGACATCGGTAATGGTAACAATCCCCATGACCCCGTGGTCATCACAGACAGGTGCAGCACGGTAGCCCCGCTGGAAAAAGACATTCTGCACGACGTCATTTATCAGGGTATCAGGGCTGGTGCATTCCGGGCTGGGATCCATCACATCCCTGACTCTTACCCCGCGCAGGTACTCGCGCATGGAGGTTTCGCGGCGGCTGGCATCAGCAGCATTATTCAGGAACCAGCCGATGAAACCAATCCAGATACCGTTTAAAAAATTACCTGCAAAAACCTGATAAAAACCAATGGCAATAAACATCCAGCCCACAACTTGCCCAACCATGGAAGCGACATTGGTTGCCTTATGCAGGTCTTTTGTTGCCCCCCAGATAATGGAACGCAGCACACGACCGCCATCCAGGGGAAAACCGGGAATGAGGTTAAAGCCGGCAAGCAGGGCGTTAATCAGCGAAAGGTAACCCATGATGGCGGCAGGGACACTGTTTCCTCCCCCAATTAGCCTCGCCAGAACCCAGAAAAGACCGGCCAGCCCCAGGCTGGCGAGGGGACCAACAATGGCCATCATAAACTCGCTGATTGCCTTTCCCGGCTCTTCTTCCAGGTTACTCACGCCGCCAAAAATAAAGAGCGTGATACTGCTGACAGCCATGCCGTGTGAGCGTGCCACCAGGGAATGGGCAAGTTCATGCACCAGCACCGAGGCGAAAAGAAGCAGGGCAGCGATGATGCCCGCAACCCAGTAAGTACCCTGGCTCCAGCCTCCGTAGGACGAAGGGAAAAAGCCTACTGCCAGAGACCAGGTAATAAGAACAAAGGCAAGTATCCAGCTGGCATTGACACCAATATCAATGCCAGCGATCCTGCCGATGCGAAATGATGCTTTCATACCGATCCTCCTTTACCCGAGGTTATTTTTCTTCCTCTTCAATTCAATGCCTCATCAATGCCTCAATGCCCGGACAAAGAAGCGAAGCCCTCTTTTTCAAAGTCATCCAGAAACGCAGCAAGCTGAGCTGAAGCACGTTACATACCCGAATCCGGGAAATCATTTTCTGTATAGCTTGTAACTAATTTTATGTTAGCGGGCAGGCGAAAACAAGTCTCCGAATTAGCGATTGTTTTTTCGCTTACCATCCTTGGAGAGAGCATTGGCGACGGGACAACCCCGCACAGGGTTTCAGACTGCGTCGCGAAACACGCCATGACTGAGGGCAAATTACCAAACATCGTTTGGCTTAGCCTTTGCCTGCGCTTACTGCTGGCAACACATCTCTGTCTATGGTTGCCATTTCCCCCGGCGGAAAAGCCCGGGGAACAACATCTTTCTGATCTCTTCAATCACGAAGAGACTGCCGGCAGTAGCAACAACCAGCCCCCACCGGTCAAGACCAATGGGCACCGTGCCGAAGGCCGGCCGCAGAAATGGAATGTAGATCACGGCAAGCTGCAGCAGAATCGCCACAAAGATAAAGACAACAAGCCAGAGGTTACGGAAGATGCCCAGTTTGAAATTGGTCAGCTCGTCGGAGCGGGCGTAGAAAGCGGCAAACCACTGGTAGGTAACCATGGTGCAGAAGGCAATTGTCCGCGCCTCGGCAAGGCTGGTGTGCTGCAACTCCCACAGAAAGACAAGATATGTGCCGATACCCATCAGGACGGAGACGAAACCGATGCGGAATACCAGCCCGGGATAGATCAGCCCAACTTTTGGGTGGCGGGGTGGCTGCTTCAGTTCATCCCCGAATTTCGGCTCAAGGCTCAGGGGCAGCGCCCCCGCCGTATCCGTCACCAGGTTGACCCAGAGGAGCTGTACGGGGATCAGCGGCGTTACCCCCAGGATAAAGATGGATAGTATCAGGGTTATCAGCTCACCGAGATTCGTGCTGATTAAATAAAAGATGACATTGCGCAGCCGGTTGAATATCGCCCGTCCTTCCTCAACGGCAGCGACAATCGAGGCAAAATTATCATCCGCCAGCACCATATCGCTGGCTTCCTTGGCCACATCGGTGCCGGTAATCCCCATGGCAATACCGATATTAGCCGACTTGAGCGCCGGGGCATCGTTAACACCGTCACCGGTCATCGCGACAACCTCGCCATGCTCCTTGAGGGCATTGACAATGCGCAGTTTCTGTAACGGCTCAATGCGCGCATAAATCGAAATTTCCTTCACCGCGCGGAATAATTCCTCATCGCTCATGGTCTTAAGCTCGGTGCCGGTGATGGTACGACCCGGCGGCAGCCCAAGCTGATGGGCAATGGACTCAGCGGTAATCTTGTGGTCACCGGTAATCATCATCGTCCTGATACCGGCATCCTGACACTCCCTGATTGCCTTTCTCACCTCTTCACGGGGCGGATCAGCCATACCTGACATGCCCACAAAAACCAGCCTGCCGCTGATGTCATCATCAGTCAGGTCTTCCTTATCTGGCGGCAGCGTAACATAGGCAGTGGCAATGACCCTCATCGCATCCCCTGCCATTGCCACATTCGCTGTCGTGATATCATCAACCTCCTTATCGGTAAGGGGAACGACCATGCCGTCTTTCAGATAATACCTGCTCATGGAGAGCAGCTTTTCCGTGGCTCCCTTGACAAAGGCAACCATGGTGTTCCCATCCCAGTGCAGGGTGGCCATGAACTGCTTTTCGCTCTGGAAAGGGATTTCATCAATACGGGGTAGCTCTTCTTCTAATGATGCTTTCTCCATACCCGCTTTGGCTGCCGCCACAACCAGGGCTGCCTCCGTGGGGTCACCAAAAATGCGGTAGTTGCTGTTAATCCGGATCACCGTGGCATCATTACAGAGGGCACCAATCCTCAGCAGTTGCGCCAGATTTGGCACCCCATCTGTTTCGATTACCCGGTCATCGCGGTAGAACTGCCCCTGCGGAACATAACCTTCCCCGGTTACCCTGAGAAACTCGTTGTTGACGTATATTTCTCTCACCGTCATCTGGTTCAGGGTGAGGGTGCCTGTCTTATCCGAGCAGATCGTGGTGGCGGAGCCAAGGGTTTCCACCGCCACCAGCTTGCGGATCACGGCGTGGCGCTCCGCCATCATCCGCATCCCGATCGCCAGCACAATGGTCATCACCGCCGGAAGCCCCTCCGGTATCGCCGACACCGCAGCGGCGACTGCCAGGAGAAACATATCGATTAGCTTCAACCCCTTGATAATTCCGGCGATTGCCAGCATAACCACGATACCCATGAAGAAGTACATGATAAATCTGCCGAACTGGCTCAGGCTCTTCTGAAGCGGCGTTTCTTCTGTGCCAACCTCCTGAAGACTGGCAGCGATGCCACCCAGTTCGGTAGACATTCCGGTAGCGGTCACGACGGCCGTCGCCCGGCCGTAGGTAACAATCGTGCCCAGATACACCACATTCTGTCTTTCGGCAACCGGTGTTTCCGTCTCCAGCGTCCCCGTGCCCTTGTCCACCGGTACGGACTCGCCGGTCAGGGCAGACTCATCCACCTTAAGATTGAAAACCTCGATAAGCCTGGCATCTGCCGGCACCTTGTCCCCTGCCTCAAAAAGCAAAATATCGCCGGGGACGATCTCCTTCGCAGACAGCGACTCCACAATATTGTCCCGTCTGACACTGGCTTTGGGCGCTGCCATCTCCAGCAGGGCTTTCATCGCCTTCTCCGCCCGCGTCTCTTGGGTATAACCGATAACGGCGTTTAAGATCAGCACTCCCATGATGACACCGGCATCAAGAAAATGCCCGATTACCGCTGATACGAGAGCGGCTGCAACCAGAATATAAATCAAGGGGCTGGCAAATTGCCTCAGGAAAACCAGGATGCGGGAAGGCTCTTTTTTCCCCGTAAGCTCGTTGGGACCGTAGCGGATATACTGTTCCCTCGCCTCATCCCAGGAGAGTCCGGAACGCCGGGAACCAAGCATCTCAAGAACTTTTTCCCGGCCAAGAGCGTGCCATTGTTCTTTCATGTCTATTACTATAACATAACTCAGGGGGACATTTTGAGTCTATTCAGTAAGGTACTATTGTCTCTGGTTGCTTCGAGAGTATCATTGCGAGCTTTGCTGTGCAATCTTAATGCAAGGCAATATTGCTTCTTTGCAACACGCCTCCCAATGACATGTATCCACCAAAACCAAACAGACCCAAAATTAACATTTATTACAGTGTTTTGTATAATAGTTTATACGGAGACAGCATCAAAACGAATGGGGCATCTGGCAGGAGCACAATTCTCATAAAGGACTATAGACAGTGAGTATTCTACGCATTATCTCCTATGCAAGCAAGCCTTTCTACGATCGTGAGGAGGCGGGTCGGCTTCTTGCCGGCGAGCTACAGGGCTTTACCGGAGCAGAGACGGTCGTGCTGGGGATTCCCCGCGGCGGGTTTGTTATTGCCAGAGAGATAGCACATGCCCTGTCTGCCCGTCTCGACATCGTGCTTTCCCGAAAGCTCGGTGCGCCCGGGAATCCGGAGCTGGCAATCGGCGCGGTTGCTGAAGACGGGAGGCTTTTCCTGCACGAAGAGATGATCCAACGGCTTCGCATCAGCGACACCTATCTTGAGCAGGAAAAGCAGCGCCAGGTGGCGGAGATCGCACGCCGTACCGGGCTGATCCGCCGCATTTTACCCAGGGTATCGCTGGAAGGGAAATTAACCATCATCACCGATGACGGTGTCGCGACGGGTGCGACCATGCATGCAGCCCTCTGGACGGCGCGCCAGGAGCATCCGCGCAGACTGGTTACCGCCCTGCCGGTCGGTCCTGAGGAAACCTTGCGCAACCTTGCCCGTGATGCTGATGAAACGATATGCCTCAGGTCGCCGCCGGGATTTGTCGCTGTCGGCCAGTTCTACACGCGGTTTTCACAGGTTGAGGATGATGAGATAATTGCCATGATCAAAGATGAACAGCAAAGGAAGAAAAACGGACGGGAGAAAAATCACGGGTAACGGGGATACCGCATGACAGGTTTCCGGATGCTGGAACATACGGCTGATACCGGTCTGGTCGCTTCCGGTGCGACCATAGCGGAGGCATTTGCCGGTGCTGCCGAAGGCCTGTTTGCCATTATCGCTGAAGTCGCATCGGTAAAAGAGACCGAGCTTCGCCGGCTGGAAATAAGCGAGGAAAATACGGAGGACCTTCTTTTTACGTGGCTGAACAATTTGATTTACCTGCTTGATACCGAGATGCTTATCTTCAGGAGGTTTGATGTCTCCCTGTGTGACGGGAAAACCTTAAAAGCCGTGTGCTACGGGGAAAAGTATGATGCCTCACGCCACCATCTGAAGACAGGGATCAAGGCAGCAACCTATCACATGCTCAGGGTTGATACCGAAAAAAACCAGGTGCAGGTCATCTTTGATATCTGAACGATAAACCGAAGCCGAAGTCATCCAGAAACGTGACATGCTGAAATAGAGCATATCAAGAGCCAGAGCACCTCACCCCGCGTCAATAAGGTATCTTAACCCGGATAAAATACAGCCTTCCCACCCAAACTACGTAGGTTTCCATCGCCAATTAAGTAACCTTACGAATACAATTGTCCTTTTCAAGCCTGTAACATCTCACCTTGTAATACTCGTGTAAACCGGGGACAGGAGCCGTCACAGGGAAGAACCTTAATTTTTCTAAGGAGGATACCATGATTAACAGGCTTGAGACTGCAGTAAGTGAATTTAGCGCCCAGGTTAAAGAGTTCAATGTCAAGAACAATTGCTGTCACCACTGGTTGATTGAGAAACCAAATGGTCCGATCAGCAAAGGCGTGTGCAAATATTGCCGGGAAGAAAGGGAGTTCAGCAACTCACCACCGCAATACAGCACCAGAAGCGGCATCAGAAGAAACTCCGCTTTACTGAACCGAAGTTCTTTTCACGGTTACCAGAGTGAATCGTAACATCAAGTCCAACACACATTGTCAGGGTCAGGTGCTGAGGTGTATTTCACCCTGCCTGACAGGATAACTGCTTCTCCCATACGGCTGAGAAATATGTTTCCAAATTTCCTGTTCCGGTAAGCAGAAAAACCCTGCCCACCGAAAATATTGAGCCACGGATAGCTTCAAACTATCGTCAATGAGGCTTCCCCGGCAGCCACACCGGTGCGGCAAAGACCATCAGCGTTCAAATCGGAAGTAATACCCTGCCCCAGTGAAACACATCTTTCTCCTCAGAGCCATCCTGCCGCAAGATTTTTGTTTAGTCATGGTTGGAAAGACGGTTTTCGCCATTCCAAATTCATCTGGAAACAGCCAAAATTGAAAAAAGTCCGATAGTTTTCACTTGCCCGACGGTTTTTCCGGTGCTAGAATTAGCCATTGAACCAGAGGAGTACAATGCCTAAAGACAAATACCATCCTGCCGAGGTGACACGCATTAACGAGGTCCGTCTTCGTCATCTTACCGTGGATGAAGCGCTCGTTAAACTTGACCGATACCTGAATGATGCCTATACCGCGGGTCTTTACCAGGTTGCCGTAATCCATGGCAAGGGGACAGGAACATTGCGGCAGGTTGTCCGTGACGTACTGAGGAAGCATCCCTTGGTCAAATCATACCGTCCCGGCAGGTATGGCGAGGGTGGCGCCGGTGTCACCATCGTTGATCTGTCAGAGAAATAAATCACACCCAACCGCAACGCTTCCCCAGACTATATGCCGTAGCGCCAAGCTCCCTGATGTCACATAAACAGAGCGATAGGGAATGCCCAGTTTCAGTTACGCCCTGGTGGGCGTGCCCGGTGCGCTACGCTGGCTTATCCATCTCTCCTTTTCAGTTAGCCTTGCTATCTGGTGTTATTATCTCTTTTACTCCTCTACTATAAACGAAAATATGTAGTATTATGCATCGGGAGAAGATTACGCTTGGGCAACTGTACATTCCCAAAAATTGTTCCCAATATCAACATTTGGTCCTGGAAAATGTCCGGGGGCGCATTTATTTATATCCCTAATTTTCGATTCACAAAGGTCTAATGTTTAATTTCTTGTTGAACCCATTCATAACCTCAGAATTATTTCTTCTCGTGGCTTTTTAAGAATCCCGCAAAACTATCTTTTGGGTTGGGCATTGTGACTGACCTTATTACTGTCTGTTTCTCATTATTATGCATTTCACTCAAGCCCATGCCGATATTGTGGTTAAGGATATCCTTCAACCCGCGTACCGCCGATTGATAATTCCCGGCGATCTCCTTTGCCATATCAATTGAAGCTGGCAGGACTTCGGCGGCGGGCACAAGATGGTTAAGAAGCCCGATGCGATATGCCTCCCCGGCATTAATGACCCTCCCGGTAAAAAGAAGCTCTTTCGCTATTGGAAAACCAACAATCATGGGGAGTGTCCACGTGCCACTCACCAGTCCGGCTTTGACCGCGAGAAAACGGAAAGAACTTCGGTCACAACCGATGCGGATATCGAACGCGGCGGCAAGATAGGCACCACCGCCATACGCCAATCCGTTGAGGGCGCATATTGTGGGTTTTTTGAAGTTGGCGACATGCCAGGTGTTGTCAACACCCGAATGCCATTTATTAAAATCCTCCCGGGTGATGTAATTTTCTTTGGTAAGAGCCGCTTCTTCGTGAATGTCCGCTCCGGCGGAGAACGCCCTTTCCCCGGCACCGGTCATGATAACAACTTTCACGTCATCCGCTTCCTCAAACTCAGTCAGAGCCATATGAATTGCCTGCGTTAACGCATTATTCATAGCGTTCAGTTTTGCTGGACGGTTGAGGGTAATTATCCCGACGCCGTCTTTTTTCTCGGTTAAAGTAAGCTCTGATGGCATTTTTTACCTCCCTATATTAAGTAAGTTACTTTGCCTTCATTATTAATTATTTCTGCGTTGGGCGGAAATTCGTCAACCCCATCCAACAAGCGGAAATTCATTTTCTAATGAAACAGCTTTGATTGTCAACATTGCCTAATGTCTTTAAAATTCCCCACTTTTTAGCAGTACCAATTTGTTGTAAAATCTGGATAAAAGTAGAAAGGAAGCTAAGAATTATGGCTGAACCACGTGGTCCCCTCAACGGGGTAAGGGCTATTGCCTGTTCAACGGCCCAGGCAGGTACCGTCCCTTACGTGCTGATGGCTGACCTTGGGGCGGAGGTCATCAAGATTGAGATGCCGGGCGTCGGTGACCCTTCAAGGAGAAGCAATGTCATGGCTGGCTTTCCCAGTATTTATTTTGAGACCAATAACCGCGGTGTTAAGAGCTTGACTCTCGACCTGAAAGCCGCCGAGGGCAAGGAAATCCTCTATAAATTGGTAAAAAATGCCGATATTTTCGGTCAAAACTTCCGACCCGGCGCCGCGGAAAAGAATGGCTTTGGCTATGAAGATATCAGAAAAGCAAATCCCAGAATCGTTTATGTCTCTGTTTCCGGTTATGGTCCTGACGGGCCTCATTCCAAGCTACCGGGAACCGACTCCATGGCTCAGGCACTCGGTGGCATTGCTGAAGCCTATTCGACCCCGGGCCAGCTGCTAAAAACCGGGATAGTATCGGTCGCGGATGAAACGTGCGCCATATTAACTTTTGGGGCGATCATGGCCGGGCTCTATTGTGCCAGAATGACCGGCGTTGGGCAGAAAATTGACTCCTCCCTCCTCGGCGGACAGATCCGTCTTATGGGCTGGACGCTCACCACAGCGATGTGGACAGGGAAGAATCCGATTACCGGCCAGGCACGCATCACGGGTTCGGCTACCCGACCTGGCATCAGTGCAAGCTTCAATGATAAAAATTGCAGGCCGTTTGTATTCCAGATGAGCGGTGGAAACTGGAAGAAGGCCATGGTTGCCCTCGGCTTCTATAAGACGCTGGAAGAAAGGGGCTTTGGTGATCTCGGCGTTGCCGTAACATCTGAGGAAAAACGGGGGGCAATGCTGACGACGCTGGGTGAACTCTTCGCGACAGACACCCGCGATAAATGGGTCGAGATACTGCGCTGTGCCGACATCGTATCTGCTCCCATTAACACCCTGCTCGAAGCTTCCAACGACCCCGATGTTCTTGCCAATAACTACGTTACTGAGGTTGATTATCCAAAGTACGGGAAAAGGCTCAAGGTGCACGGTTCCCCGTGGCAGTTCTCGGAGACCCCGGTTAAAATTGGTATTGCCCCCGAACTCGGAGAGCATAACGTCCCCATTCTGCAAAGCCTGGGTTATAACGAAACCCAGATTCAGGAACTCAAGGTAAAAAATGTAATTTGAGGCCTGATGGTAAACATATCAGGATGAAATTACCTTGATTAAGCCAATATACGCTGCCCATTGGTATCTGACTTCATCGTGTTTTGGGGTTTTAACTCATGTAATTAATGTTGCGCTATAAACACTTATTTTGGTTGATGAGATTGGTATATTTAACTTTACGTTTAACCTCAAGCTAAAAGTAATCAAGTTTATCCTGATTTATTTATCGTCACACCGGTAATAACAATCTGGCTTAATGTCTGCCGCATTCGTGCCATGTTATCACCTCAAGAATGAGACAGGGTTTGATAGCCCTGTCTCATGATCTAAAGTCGATCAACGCTCCCTACTTTGCCTCATGGACGACGATACTGCTTCCGTTGATTGCCTGTTCTATGCCATTATCATATTCTACCCTTGCAGGCGTACCGTTTTCCCATATTCTAATACGGAAGGTGTATGGGTCTCCATCGCGTGCCGATAGGCTGAACTCATAGTCGCCAGAGCCATTAATCGTGCCGTAACCTTTCAATTGGGCATTGGTTCCTCCCTGGGTTACATCCAGTGATTTGTAGGAGGCGCTCTTGAAGTTCAGTGACCTGACCCCCTTTTACTGGTACCGGTCTCTGAGGCCGTGGGTGGACCGTAAACCACTCGCCATAGAATCGTGCTGTGCGCGGCGTGACTCGCTTTGGCAGGCATAAGTGCCTCCTCAAGAATGTCGGCTCTTCCAAGCCTCTTGCCAAATGCAAAAGCACACCGGAATCGCCGAACGCTGTAGATTCCGGTACCATTACTTCATCTTTCTACCCTCGTAGCGATGCAGTAAGCGTGATCTGAAGTGATTTCACATGATGGTTTCCACTATAAACGAGTGAACACACTGTGTCAATGCTCAAATGACAACGAACTATGCCTTTGCAGCCATCAGAGAGTCCGCCAGATGACGAGGGGGCTTTTCTCAGAAAACGTCACATTCTATGAAAGCGTAGTTCAATCGTCGGCAGAGCGAACGAAAGAATCCTGATTCCCTGACAGGAAATTGGCAAAGACTGAAACTCCAAAGCTAACTGGTTTCGCTAGGCCGTTTTACTTCAGACTCTTTGCAAAGCGGGTCGAGAGTGCACATTCCTGACAAAAGTGTAATCTTGCTTCCTGCAAGAAGTCATAAGCGAAGATTTCAAAAAACGACTAATTTGCCACCTTGGCCAGGGGGAATTCGAATAAAACGAAAAGAGAAGCCTCTCATATTGGGAAGGCTTTAGCAAACAACTCGATTGGTTCGCTACCTTGCCATGCTTCAATTTCGTAGTACGGCCTCTTTGCTCCTCAATGCTCGAAGCCGTACTTTGTCACTGGATACTTGGGGGCTGGCGATCCGACGGGCACGACACTATTTGGTTAATTTCTTTCTGCGAGGGAGACTCGATTAAGGAAAGATCGGCCATAGCCTTGTGAATCACTGCAGAAGGCCAAGCATCAAAATTCTCACCTGATACATCTAGCGGAATGATGTGGTCAGATCGGTGGGTCCCGATAACTCGTGTATCGCCCGCCCGAAGGGATCACTACCGTGTGAGGTGCAGTGCAACCGCCAGCCGTCGCAGATACAACCCAAACCCGTATTGCCACCACTAAGGACTTGCCCTACTTAGACCCTCTCAACCACAGGCGAGTTGCTTATTCTATGTGGGTGGAGTCAAGTAATATGGCAATAAGGCTTGTTGACAGGGTACGTGTGATTTGCTAGACTCGGCATAGGCTGCGTGGTGTAGCGGTCAAACATGCCACCCTGTCACGGTGGAGATCAGGGGTTCGAATCCCCCCGGGGTCGCCAATCACCTCTTCTACTCGTAAATACAGCATTTCCTCCATTCCCCTTTGCGGTAACCCTGTACGATAGTATTGACTTTTCAATACTAAAGTCGCAAACACTAAAGTATTGCACGTCCCGATTTCTGACCCCGCGGCAACTCCCGACGACCCCTCACCAAAGTATCAGTACAACCCCCACCCCGTCAAAAAGTGTTGATACTTTTCGACCTGTCGTGTCCGTGGAACTGGTGGTAATCTCCATAATGTCTTCACCAGGGAGGTTACACCATGAGGACGGAACTCGCACTCCAGGAATTCCTTGCCAGCCGGATTGCGGCTAATTTAAGCCCTGCTACTATATCGTGGTATAAGGACAGGCTTCTCCCCTTCGCCAGGTCGTGCCCTACCCTTCCGCGTCGACCTGAGCCGGTAGAATGCTTTCTGGCAAAAGTCCAGGGTAGCCCGGAGACGAAATACGATGTCTACCGGGCGCTCAAGACCTTCTTCAAATTCATGAGCAGCCGGCGACGGTTGCCCAACCCCATGGACGCTGTCCAGTCACCTCGCCGCCCCAAGACCCTCATGCCCACACTCGAACTGAGCGAACTTATGAGGCTGCTCCACTCGGTGGAAACCCC
>JBDRFO010000048.1:0-8369 GCA_043818655.1 Chloroflexota bacterium | reverse complement strand
TGCCGTGATTCACCTGGCGGCGCTCGTGGGCGACCCTTTATGCCACCGGGAACCCCAGCGCGCCGTTGAGGTCAACTATCTTGCCACCAAATACCTGGCCCGGGCATGCGGGAAGGCAAAGGTCAGGCTCATCTTTGCCTCAACATGCTCAGTCTACGGGGTGAAAAACGAGATGTGCCGGGAAGAGGGTACCGACCCGGAGCCGTTCAGCGTCTATGGACTCACCAAGCTGAAGGCAGAGACCGATGTGCTGGATGCCGGCGGCATCGCATTCCGGATGGCAACCATTTACGGTGTTTCGCCACGCATGCGTTTTGACCTGGTAATCAATGAGTTTATCAGGGAAGCGAAGACCGAGAAACGGATCCGCATCTTCGGCGGCAGCCAGATAAGACCATTCCTGGAAATCGGCAGTGCGGCGCGGACGTACATCGATTGTTTGAAGTCAGACCAGTCTGGGGAAATCTTCAATCTTTCCGACGGAAGCATCACCCTGCTTGAGCTGGGGAAAAACATCGGGGAAATCTTCGGGTGCCGCGTTGACGTCATCCCGGAGCTGGTGGACAAACGTAGCTACGCCATCGACCCCTCGAAAGCCATCAACATGCTTGGTTTCAAGCCGAAGCCGATTATGGACGGCATCGAAGAGATGAAATCACTGCCCTTATGATGCGTGCCGGCTGAAGCTGTACAGAACGCCTGCCGCCTGACCGGAATTACTTCCTGCAGACTGGCGCTGGCAATAGAGAAAGCATGGTGGGGGTATCTTCCCGCAGTATCGTTCTAATCTGGTTGATGATATTAGCTTCGATGTCATTGCGAGGGCACGTTCGTGCCCGTGGCAATCCCTACCGGAGACACATTGAGATTGCTTCGCTGACGCTCGCAATGACAGAACGGGTGTTTGGACTTACTTTGTCGCTTCGCTTCTCAGAGTGACATGAAAACCACTCAAAATGGAACTTTAACCTTCCAGACTCTCCGCTTTTATCCGCTTTCCAGTTATGTTACAATACATAATAACTTAATCAGGTTTTACACCTCTGGTTGATACATATGCTGACAGAAGATATTGAAAAGTTCCTGAACTACCTGACGGTAGAAAAAGGCTTCTCCCGGAACACGGTGAGCGCCTACCATAACGACCTGCAACAGATGGCATTATTTGCCCAAGAGCAGGCGGAAAGCAAAGGACTGCCGCCATTATGGAGCAACTTTGGACGGCAGGGGATACTGAGCTATCTTCTTAACCTCAAGGAAAGGGGTTATACCGCGACGACGGTTGCCCGAAAACTGGCGGCGGCAAACTCTTTCTTCAACTTTATGGTGAGCGAGGGCACGCTCAGGGAGAAGCCGACGGACGGCATCAGCGGGGCAAGGGTAGGCAAGTCCATCCCCAAGCCGATCTCCATCAGCCAGGTGAGACGCCTGCTGGAACAGCCGGCCAAGCTATCAACCCCGGAAGCCAGGAGAGACAAGGCAATCCTGGAGCTTTTGTATGCCAGCGGGATGAGGGTGAGCGAGCTTGTGTCGATGAACCTGGGGGATATCGACATCAACGGCGGTTATGTTCGCTGTTTCGGGAAGGGGCACAAAGAGCGTCTGATCCCCATCTACCGGCAGGCAGCCCTTGCCGTGGACGAGTATCTCAATGAGTCTCGCCCCCGGCTGGCACGTGACGATACCGAAAACGCCCTGTTTCTGAACCACCGGGGTGACCGGTTAACCAGGCAGGGGTTGTGGCAGATACTGAAAGGCTATGCCAAAGCCGCCGACCTGGACAAAGATGTCACACCGCATACGCTGAGGCACAGCTTCGCGACGCACATGCTGAACGGCGGCGCCGATCTCAGGTCAGTCCAGGAGCTGCTGGGTCATGCCAATATTTCGACCACCCAGGTCTATACCCGTCTTACCAGTGAGCATATCCGTGAGACATACGAAAGGTCTCACCCCAGAGCAAAATAGCCGGCGATACGCTGTCTCTCAGGAGGTTTTCGATGCCAGCCAAACCAGGTAAAAGGAAGCATTCTTACGATAAAAAAAGAAGCAAGGTCGGGACAGCCGCCTCTGTAAGCCAGCCGCCAGTTACCGCTCCGGCCGCTCCAGCGGTTGCACCACCGGAAAAAGCGAAAACGCCGGCAAGCCCGGTGACCACCGAAGAGCCCACATCCATCTATACCAATGTCGGCAGAGAGCTGAAGCGGACCGCCGTTATTACCGGGATCGTGCTGGCAATACTTGTCATGCTGTTCGTCTTCCTGCGCTAAAGCTGATTTCAAAGATTATCCGGAAACTCAGACCTGCAAGACAGGATATTTTACACGCCCAGGCTCGTAAAATCAGCTTTCGGATAGCCTGCAAGAAGTTATTTGGAAACTCAGACTTGCAAGACAGGATTCTTTACACGCCCAGGCTCGTAAAATCAGCTTTCGGATAGCCTGAAAATCATGAAACATAAGGAGTGAAAAGATGGATGTCCTGGAAGCAATCAGAAGCAGGAGAAGCATACGCGCTTACCGGAGCACGCCTGTGGATGAGAAAACACTGACGGCTGTTCTTGAAGCCGCCCGACAGGCTCCTTCCTGGGCTAACAGCCAGACATGGCGATTTATCGTCATCCGGGATGATAGTATCAAGGCAGGGCTTGCCGGGGCTGCTATCAAGTCCACCAACCGGGGTTTCAATGCGGTAAAACAGGCCCCGGTGGTGATTGTTTGCTGCTCCGAGCAAAACAGGGCCGGGTGCCGTGACGGACAGCCGGTGACCGATAAAGGCGGGTACTGGTTTATGTTTGACGCCGCGCTTGCCCTGGAGAACCTGGTGCTGGCGGCGCAGTCCCTGGGTCTGGGCACGCTGTACATCGGTGGTTTTGATGCCCAGAAAGCGGCGGGTTTTCTCGGCGTGCCGCCAGGCTATGCGGTTGTCGCCATTGTTCCCCTGGGCTATCCTGACGAGCAACCGGAGGCAAAACCGCGCAAAGAACTCGCTGAGATTGTTTTCCATGATCGATTTGGCAACAAATAAAAGGTGGGTTCTTGTTGCCCTCTCCCTGCTTGGCACAGGACTTCTCTTCGGCGTGGCGTCTTCGTCAGGGAGAAGCGTCCTTTTCTCCGAGTACGTTAGTTACCTGTCAGATTTAGCCGAGCTTCATCCACCCTTCCAGGCGGGCACGGCTATTTTTATCCTGCAAAAGAATGTCCTTACCGTTCTGGTAAGCTTCATCCTGAGTCCCATTCTCTGCCTGGTACCGGTGCTCGCTCTTACCGTCAACGGCTGGTTCATCGGCTATGTTGTCTCCATTGCCCTTCAGAAGAGGTCAATCCTTTTTGTGCTTGCCGGCTTGCTGCCGCACGGGATTCTGGAAATCCCGGCGTTCATCCTCGGTGAAGCCGCCGCTCTCAGCTTTGGCGTCATGGCACTCACCGCCCTGATGAAAAAAGAGAGAAGAAAAGACCTGCTTCCCAACCTGAAGCAGAACCTGTGTCTCCTCGGTGTCTCGCTTGCCCTGCTCGTGCCGGCGGCGGTTATTGAGACCTATGTCACCCCACTGTTTTTTAAATGAAACAAGAAACAGCCGGATAGCCGGTATCGTTCAAATTTGGTTGGTATCATTGCGATGGAGAAACCCAAAGCAATCCGTCAAATCCGGGGCTAATTGGCGGATTGCTTCGCTAGCCCTCGCAATGACAGGATAGATGTTTGTCAATGTTCCATCGCTCCGCTTCTCGCAATGACATTTATCAGCCAAAACCGGTCTTTTTTTGCCTTGCCTTCACGGCCCGGTTTATGTCTTGAGCTTCTTCAGCAGAGAAGCAACATTCTTGCCAAAATTCCAGAAGGTATCCATGCCTTCCCGGTCTTTCCCGACCTCACCCTTTTCCCGCCCGAAGGAAATGTTCCAGTAGGTGGAGCTGGGGATATAAAAGCCGTGTATCTGGAACCAGAAATTGAGCTGCGCCAGGGTAAAGTCCTGGCCGGCACGGCGGGCAACCACCAGCGCTCCGCCGACTTTTCCTGTAAAAGGCCCCCCGTTATTCCTTGCCAGGTACGTGGTTCTTTCCATCAGGCCCTTGATCAGAGCGGTGGCTGAACCGACGTAAACCGGCGATGCCAGGATGACGGCATCCGCCTCTTTCATTTTGAGATAGATGGGGAAGAGGTCATCTTTTATCGGGCACTTCTCTTCCTTCCGACAGGCAAGACAGCCATCGCACGGCCTGATGTCCCGCCCGGCAAGCCTGATAAGCTCGGTTGTGATCCCCTCTTCTCCGATTGATTTCAGGGCATGAGCCGTAATTATCTCCGTGTTGCCGCCCACGCGCGGGCTACCGACAATGCCGATTGCTTTCATATCTTCTTACCTGTTAACTCCTTTTGCCTTTTAAGCCTTACAGACTCACAATCTTGCTGTGGGATTCGGTGAGACTGGTAATTACATCAATGACGGTCGGGACATCTGCCCCAAGGGCTTCTTTGATCGCGCCTCCCAGCTCGGAAGGCTTCTCCACCCGCACACCCCGGCAGCCAAAGGCGCGGGCAATCTGGGCAAAGTCTGTCTTGATGAACTCGGTCGCCACGTATTTCCCGTTCTGCCCGTCATGAATCATCCCCAGCCCGGAGTTATTCATCACCAGGAAGGCAACAGGCAGGTGATGCTGAAGGGCGGTCGAGAGGACATGGGTCATCATGGCAAACCCGCCGTCGCTGGATACAGAAAGTACGGGTCTATCCGGATGGAGCAGCTTCGCCGCCAGCGCTGCCGCCGGAGACCACCCCATCCCGGCAAGACCACCGGGCAGGAAGACTGTTCCGGCTGCCTTGCTGCGGAAGAAATGACACATCCAGAGCCGGTTGTTCCCGGCATCAAAGGTCAGGATTGTCTCCGGGCTAACGGCGTTTTCGATCTCTTTGACAATGCGCTGCGGGAGAATGGGTGAGGCATCAGAGGTCAGCTCAGGAGCTTGGAAGAAGTTCTCCTTACTTTTGATATTTTCCAGGGCATCGATTCTTTCCCTGATGCGGACGGGCTTTCTCCCCTCCATTTTCTTGACGGCTTCCAGCATCTGTGTCAGCACCACCTTCAGGTCGCCGACAAGCCCGGCTGCCACCGGGAAGTTCCAGCCGGCGTTCCTGGGATCAATATCAATCTGGACGATCTTCTGGCGCTCCGGGTCAATCAAAGCAGGATTTTCCCGCCCGGTATCGCTCGGTGAGAGACGGCAACCGGCAACGAGAAGCAGGTCGGCATCGGCAATGACCTTGTTGGCCGTGCTCTGCCCGAAGGTACCCATCATGCCCAGCGCCAGGGGATGCACCTCAGGGAAGGCGCTCTTCCCGGTCGCACTGGTGGCAACAGGTATGCCAAGAAACTCGGCAAGCGCCATAAGCTCCTCATAGGCTCTGCCGAGATGCACGCCGCCGCCCGCGATGATCACCGGACGCTCCGCTTGAATGAGCAGACGGCTGGCATTTCCAATATCATCGGCAAGAGGGGCAGATAAAGACTGCCCCAAATACCCGGAGACATGACGGATTCTGGGGACTTCCGTGGGGTCAACCTCACCGGTGATCGCACCAACCCGGCACACCACCGCACAGGGCCCCGGCCTTCCGGTTACAGCGTGCTTGATAGCAAGCTGAACCCCCTGCACCACCTCGATGGGTGTGACCGCATAGGTGGTGTACTTGCACATCCCGCGCATGATATTCACAATATCCCACGAGCCGTATTCCCCGGTGCCCGACTGATAGCTTCCGTGCTGGCTGAAGCCGCCGTCCGAGGTATCGGTGATGATAACCATTGGTGAGTTGGAGAGAAATGCCTCCACAATCCCGAATCCGCCGCTGGTGGCAATGAAACCGCCCTGTCCCATGAGCACCGCGGGCTTTCCCGTCATCCGGCCATAAAGATCAGCCATACAGGCAGCCGACCCCTCATGCCTCGTCAGAATCGGCTTGATTTTATCCTGACGGTCAAAGAGGGCACCCCAGACCGGTATCGTTCCACCACCGGGGATACCGAAGATATAATCAATACCCGCCTCAATGAGTTCGTCGCATATCCATTCCGCGGCTCTGGCCATCTTCCTACCTCCATTTGATTTTCCTGCCAAAAAGCTATCATGTCCATAATGGGTTGTCAAGGCAGGCAGATTGACGGTTATGTCCTGATAAGGTTAGGATATGGCAGGGAGTTTCCAGCATTTACAGGACAGAAACAGGGGCAACGGGTTAAGACAATGAGATGCATCCTGCAATTTGAAGGGGTATTCTCGTCATGAAGGTACAGCCCTACCTGATCCTTTTTACCGGTGTGGTGGCGATTTCTTTTGCCGCCATCTTCATCCGTCTTGCCGCAGCACCGCCCCTGGTCATTGCCACCTACCGCCTTGCCTTAGCCTCAGTTGTGCTGGTACCCGTCGCTCTGGCAAAACGGACAAAGACACCGGGGAAGCCATGTCGCCGTGATGTGATTCTGGTGCTTTGCGCCAGCACACTCATTGCGCTGCATTTCGGGCTCTGGATCACATCGCTGGCAGACACATCCATCGCCAGCTCGGTCATCCTGGTAACCGCCCACCCCGTTTTTGTCGCCCCGGTCGCCTATTTCCTCTGGGGGGAGCGGCTAAGCAGGAGGGCATTAGCGGGAATATTGCTTGCCCTGGCAGGGGTCGTCCTGGTCAACCTCGGCGGTCTTCGCTTCAGTATGGGGGAAATTCGAGGCAACCTGCTGGCACTGGCGGCGGGTTTTGCCATGGGGGCTTACCTCATAACCGGTCGTACGCTCAGGATGCGCATCGACATCCTGAGCTATCTTGCCCTGACCTACGCTCTGGCGGCAGTCATGCTGCTTGGCATCACGCTAAGCGCTGGATACAGCCTGTGCGGCTATACGCCCGTCACTTATCTTATGATGCTGCTCCTGGCGCTTGTACCGCAGCTTATCGGTCACTCCTGCCTGAATGTCGCCGTACGCCTGCTCTCGCCAACAATTGTTTCGGTCGCGATTCTTTGCGAACCCGTGGGGGCAACGCTGCTGGGACTGTTTCTGCTCCGGCAATTCCCAACACCGCATGAGATTGCCGGCGGCATGCTTATTCTCGTTGGTATCTACCTCACGGTAGTGCGCGGTCAGAAGACAGGGTAAACTGTATCTATGAACTTCCCACGACCTTACGGTCGGGGTATTAAGTATGGAAGTATAAACAGCCTGCAAAAGGAGGGTTGCGAAATGAAAGCCTGGAGATGGTATGCCTTTGGAGACATGAGGCTGGAGGAGGAGCCGATGCCGGCGGCAATGCCGGGGTGGGTGGTAACCAGGGTAAAGGTGGCTCAGGCAAGTGTTACCGATGCGGAGCGGGCAAAGGGAATTCACACCGGTGATATTGATCTCATCAGGAGGCTTATCCAGGAGAAAGCCCCGATCAAGCTCTTCGGGCATGAGCTTTGTGCCGAGGTTGTTGAAGTGGGCGAAGGGGTAAGCGGCTTCAGGGTTGGTGACCGGGTAGCCGCCATGAGCACCGCACCCTGCCATGAGTGCAGTGTTTGCCGGTCAGGCCACCACGAATGGTGCCGTCACGGTCTTCTTCTGGGAAGGCATATACCAGGTGGTTTCGCCGAGTTTGTCGCCCTTCCCGCCGACATTCTGGTAAGGCTCCCCGATACCGTCAGTAACCACGAGGGTGCCAGTATTCAGCCTGCCAGCGAGGCGGTGAGCGGCGTGGCTACCGCCGGGATCAGGATGGGCGATACGATCGCCGTCCTGGGGCAGGGATGCATGGGCAACTACATCATGCAGATTGCCCGCTACTCCGGTGCTGGCAAGGTGATCACAACTGATGTGAGGGACGAGGCATTAAAACTCTCCCGGGAACTGGGAGCAGACTGCGTGCTGGATGCCAGAAAGAACAACATGGAAAAGACAATACTGGAAATAACGGGCGGTATTGGTGCTGATATTGTCTTTGAGGCGGCAGGCGGTGACCCCGGCGTGGGTCTTGCCGGCGAAAGAACCATCTCCACCGCTTTTGAGGTTGTGCGGGAGGGAGGAACGGTGGTGCAGATTGCTTTCTTTGATGCTGATGTGAAAATGAATATCAACCGCCTACGGCGCAAGGGCGTCAGGTATCTCATGCTGCCGCCCCCTTCACGGAGGTTGCTCCAGCACACCGTTGACCTGGTAGCAACCGGCAGGCTGGAGCTTAAACCCCTTATCACCCATGTCCTTGAAGGTCTGGAGAAAGTACCTGAGGCGATTGAAATGAGCCTGAACAAGGCAAGGTATAAGCTGATGAACCCGGCGCAGGTGGTGGTATCAGGGGATTAGCCCGAAGATACCATCACGCTGATTGTCAGGTGCGCAAAAG
>JBDRFO010000047.1:0-10168 GCA_043818655.1 Chloroflexota bacterium | reverse complement strand
TGGGCACATTACGTGCCCCTATTCAAAAAAACAGTTTCTGGATAGCTTGTAAGACAGTCTCCGGTTATCCGGCAGACGGTTGACCTGATACTCAAAGATGGTTCGCTTAAATTTTAACAGGTGAGATTTTTCGGGTGCAGCAACGGGGGAGACGGCGCCCCCGTTTTTCGTCCCGGTCTGTATTTAGCCCTGTATTTTCTGGTAAGTCGTGATTTCAGATTCCCGGAAAAAAAGCCTGATTTCTTTATCCGCGGTCTCTACGGAATCGGAGCCGTGGATGGCGTTCTGTTCGATATTCTGCCCGAAATCGCGGCGGATGGTGCCCGCCTCTGCCTGAGCGGGGTCGGTTTTCCCCATGATATTTCTGATCCGTGCCACCGCATCTTCCCCCTCAAAAACAGCCGCCACGATGGGACCGGATGTAATGTACTCCACCAGGCCGCTGAAGAAAGGTTTACCGGCATGTACGGCATAGTGCTTTTGTGCCATCGCCTGATCCATTTTTAACATGCGCGCCGCGGTGAGTTTGAGCCCCTCTTTTTCCAGACGGCCCAGGATTGTGCCGGACAGCCCTCTGACGACGGCATCAGGCTTGATGAAAACAAGTGATCTCTCCATAACGAAGCTCCTTCTTTTTCCCCTCATGTTTATTTATCACTTATGAAGTTGGAGGCAGTTAGGAGTAGTTTCAAACTTTGTGTTTAACCGCGTAACTCCTAAATCTAACACTGCTGCCTTTATCTCTTTTTCGGTCTGGTGATTGACGGCCGCCGCAGGTATATCGGCTGCAGTGTTGCCGGGTCACCGGCGATACCTGCCTTCAGTTGCTTTTGCCCGAGTTCGGTAAGGTATGTTGCCCGGCGCAGTCTTGCCGCAGGAGATGGTAAAACAGCCTTGTCCTTGAGCACATGCGTTAGTTCGTCGGCAACAGCCGGGATGAACTCACCGCAAAACAGGGTTCTGGTGGCTGTTTCTGTGATGAGTGCTTCCAGTGTCGTGATATGCTCCGGTGCAAGCTGACACCACTCGCCATCCTTCATCCGGTACAGCGCTGTGGCAATTTGCTCCCTGCCAATGTTCATGATGGGACAGATGGGGAGCATGGTTGCCGCATGAGCGTAGGCTTCTGCAGAGAGCGTGCTGATGCCGACAAGTGGGATGCCCAGACTGAAGGCAATGCCTTTAGCGGTGCTGATGCCTGCTCTGAGTCCGTTAAAGCTCCCCGGACCCAGGGCAACGATGACGGCGTCCACCGAGTGGAGGTTAAGATTGTGACGGCGCAGCAGGTAATCCAGACGTGGCAACAACTCAACAGTATGCTTTTGCCGGCAGTACCAGCTTAGCTCGAAGATGACGGTGTCATTGTCGAGAAGCGCCAGTCCGGCATTATCTGTTGACGTATCAATGGCCAGTTGCATCAGTCTACCTTTCTGAGACGATACCATATATATCAGGATGAGATATTAGCATGGCTCAGGGCTAAATCTCATCCCTTAATCCCCTCTCCTGTGATATTTAATAATGATACTATCCCGCC
This sequence comes from Chloroflexota bacterium, assembly GCA_043818655.1. GTDB lineage: Bacteria > Chloroflexota > Dehalococcoidia > Dehalococcoidales > JAZDNC01 > JBDRFO01. The sequence goes on along the minus strand of JBDRFO010000047.1, from coordinate 8,631 downwards.
CTGTTTGTTTTCACATGAGTTTCATACCCTGTGCCGGATATTTCGTCATCTTAAACGTCTCTTGCTGTGAGAGCAAATCCTTGCAGCGCAGAGATCATTTCCCGGTAGTGTTCCCCCTCTGCCCTGAAGCTCAAGCAACGCCCGTTATCGGAGAGATACTTAAGATCAATCAGCAGGTGCTCTTCGGGCAGCAGGCTTAGTCCCTTCTCTGCCCACTCAATCACCGTGAGACCGCATCCGTAAATGTAATCATCCAGACCCAGGTCGGAAATCTCTTCCATGCCTTCAAGGCGGTAGAGGTCGATGTGATAGAGTGGCAGCCTGCCGTGAAGCTCTCTTACCAGGACAAAAGAAGGGCTCATCACCTGATCCGTAATCCCCAACCCGCGTGCGATACCCTGGGTGAGGCAGGTTTTCCCGGCACCTAAAGTGCCCACAAGAAGAATAATATCGCCGGGTAAAGCGAGTTCGCCGATACGGGCGCCAAGACGGCGGGTTTCCTCCGGACTGCGGCTGATAAAACTAAGCTTGTCAATCATGCTCGGTGAATCTCTGGCGGTCGGGGTTTGCCGGGCGTGTAAAGTGATCCCAGCCCGACATGGTAAGGCTCAGGGGTTTGCCGGAACCGTCAACTACTATTACCTCACCGGCATGGTCGGCGACGATCTCCCCGATGACGGTTACAGGCGTGGTGCTTCGTGCGCTTACCTTCTCGATTGCCTCCGGTGTCCCGGTAAAGAGAAGCTCGTAGTCCTCGCCACCCCCGATGGCCAGTTCCAGCGCCCGGCGGCCGTAGCAGTCCCTGACCTCCGGGTTTACCGGCACCGACCCGGCATCTATCCGGGCGCCGACTTTGCTGGCACGGCAGATGTGCTTGAGGTCGGAGAGGATGCCGTCAGAGATATCCATGCACGCCTTTATCCCCTCCTCCACCAGGATGTGCCCCTCGGCGATACGGGGGACAGGATGCAGAAAAGCCTTTTTGAAAGATGATGCGGCTTCGGGATTAAATCCCAGTTTATTTTCGAGCATCTCAACGTAGGCGGCGGCACCGCCGAGGTCTCCGGTCACGGCAATCCGGTCACCAACCTTTGCCGCAGAGCGCAGGAGAATGCTTCCCCTGGCACTCCCGGTAACCGTGACTGTGACCGAGAACAGCGAAGCCCCGCTGATGTGCCCGCCGACGATTGCGATTCCAGTCTCCTTTGCCATTTGAATCATGCCTTTGTAAAGGTCGGTAACACTTGCTACGTCCATGTCATCACGCAGATTCAGAGAGATGAGGGCGTATCGCGGTGACCCGCCCATGGCAGCAATGTCGCTGGTGATAACCGCCATTGCCTTCCAGCCAAGTTCCTCCCAGGTGCCATACTCCCTGCGGAAGTGAGTTCCCTCAACCTGACAGTCCACATGGGCTAGCTGGATGTCGGTATCGCCGTGCCAGGCGGCACAGTCATCCCCGATGCCGACGATAAGCTCCTGCCATGCCGGTGCGCTTTCGTCACGGGAATCCCGCACCATCTTTGCCAGGCGGTCAATGAGTCCGAACTGTCCAAGCTCTCGTATCTTCATGTTTTCAAAATTATAACACGGCAGTCGCCGGCTCACAACGAAAGACTGGTCAGTTTCATAGGGTTGGTGTCGTTCTGAGGACAAAGTCTGAAGCAATCCGTCCCGCACTACAGTTTTTACGGATTGCTTCGCGTAGTTTACCCTGAGCGCAGCGTGAGGGCTCGCAATGACAGAACGAGTGTTTGGACATGCTTCGTTGCTGTCCTCCTCGCAATGACACTAAAAACCAGAGCAGAGCGATGATGTGTGTCATCCCCCGGCAGGAGGTGTGTTACTGCCTGCTTGCCCAGTTCAAAAACTCTTGGGTGCTGTCAAACTCCTGGCAGAAAGTACCGGAAAAAACAGCGCGCACCTCTGCCCCGGGAAGCTCTTTTCCCCAGCGGGCGAGCCAGTGATTCAAGGCATCGGAGAGTGTTTTTGCCCCCATCACGGAGTCCGTGGGTCCGGTGGTGTACCAGATGGATGGGTCAAAGATGATCAGCATTCCTTCCCCGACGGGAAGGGCTGCGGCAACATGTCCCCGCTCTGCGTTTCCGATCTCGATGCCCCAGACACTGTATTCCTGCCGGTTATAGCAAAGGAGCATGCTGACCAGCAGTGCCACCATGTCCTCACAGTCACCTTCCCGGTCACGCAACGTTTCTTCCGGCATGCGCCAGTAGTCTTTTGCCCAGGTAAGCTCATCATTGATGAATTCGGGGAGTAACGGGATATATGTGTCGGGACGGTACTGGATATTCACCGGCACCCAGCGATAAAGCTTCTCGACATCCTGCCAGTACTTGCTGCTATCTTCAGAGAAGCCGCCGGTAATCTCCTGCACCAGGGCGACAACGGACGGGGCATCCGGGGTAATGTAGCTCATCCTGTCGTCCCCGATGCCGGCCCGTTGGTTAATCTCTTTTCTTAGCTCGGTGTAACGTGCCAGGATGCTGCCGGGATATTCGGCAGTGTTCCCTGAATCTGTCGCTGTCTTAACTGGGGATGCAGTGGCGAGTTCCAACTGGTGCCATAAATTAACGCTGACAATCAGAGAGAGAAGCAGCATGGCGCTGACGACGATAAATAGTTTTTTCCACATTTTTTTTGCGTCCTCTCGTCTTTCCGGCATAAGAATTATAACATGCCTGTTTTGAAGCCACCAGACGATGTGGTTCTGTTCAATCATGGTTGATTCAGTTTTTACCATCGTAAGTTTATGGGAGATACAATCTGAATTGAACAATAAAGAACAATGCTGGTTATCAGTGGAGAAAGATGTTATATTGTATATTTAGATGCGCTTTGTCGTTGTGGCTGATATTCATGCGAACCTGCCGGCTTTTCAGGCAGTTCTCTCTGATGCAGAGCGGCGTGGTGCTGTTGATGAGTTGTGCTGTCTGGGTGATGTTGTCGGCTATGGCCCCTGGCCTCATGAGTGTCTTGAGATATTGCGGCGGTATCCGCATACCTGTGTCGCCGGAAATCATGATTGGGGTGCCACGGGCAAAATTGATATCTCAGGGTTCAACGCCGATGCCCTGGCCGCTTGCCGCTGGACAGGAGAGGTATTGAGTGCGCAGGACAGGGATTATCTCGATAACCTGCCGCTTGTCGTGGAAAAGGGTGACTTTATGCTGGTGCACGGAAGCCCCAAAGACCCACTTCGGGAATATCTCATTTCCCTGAGTTGTGCCGAGCAAAATTTTGCCTGTTTTACCTCCCGTTTTTGCCTGGTCGGGCATTCCCACCTGCCGCTGGTGTTCACATGCAGTGAGCGACATGGTATCTCATGTCGCTATCCGGCGCCAGTGACGCGCCTTTCTTCCGGGGGGAGCCGGCTTATCATTAATCCTGGGAGTGTGGGGCAGCCCCGTGACGGTGACCCGCGTGCCAGCTATGCCATTTACGATAACGAAACCGAAGAGCTTGAGCACTACCGCGTTCCCTACGATATCGTGCGTACCCAGGAGAAAATGATGGCTTGTAATCTGCCGCCGCGTCTTGCAGCGCGCCTGACACATGGCACCTGAAGACAGCGAACCATCTGGAGAAAACTCGCTACGAGAGTAAGTATGGTCATCGTTAGCTTTGAGAGGTTTTCCGGATAGACTGAGAAGAAGAAGGCTGCCTCGTTTCCAGAACGGCTCCCTTTTTCTGATGCTCGAAACGCTGAGGTGCAGGTGTTTTTAGGTGGTGAGACATGATACAAACTGAGAGAGGTAGCGATGAAGCAACCCGTCCACCCTGCCTGTATTCTACGGATTGATTCGCTTACGCTCGCACTGACTGACCGGATTATCTTTACCATCAATGGATATTACAGAAATAGTACCGGGGCTGTAACAGATGATGTTAGACAAAAATACGGAGACGGCAAACACTGAAGATGCGCCGCGCGGTGTCAAATCACTCAGCGCTGAAACAAGGGCTTTGCTCCACCGCCATGACCTCAGGGCGAAGAAGAGTCTGGGACAGCATTTTCTGGTTGATCGCAGCGTGCTCCGGCAGATTATTGCTGCCTCTGATCTGAATAAATCCGATGTTGTCATGGAAATAGGGCCCGGGCTGGGGGTGCTCACCAGGGAGCTTGCTTTGCGGGCGGGTCAGGTGATCGCTGTGGAGGTTGACCGCCATCTGGCGGAGATATTAAGAGAGGAACTTCATTCTTTTGATAATGTCCGCATTGTCAATCGTGACATTCTGGAACTAACCCCTGAGTCTCTGATGGAAGAGATGGCTTCTTCCTTTGCGCCTTCCGTTAATCCCCTGAGTTACAGGGTGGTTGCCAATCTGCCCTACTATATTACCTCGGCGGTCCTGAAACATTTTCTTACCGCCGGGCTGAAGCCGACCGCTGTTGTGGTCATGGTGCAGAAGGAGGTGGCAAGGGCAATCGTTGCCAGACCGGGTGATATGAGCCTGCTGGCGGTGAGCGTGCAGCTTTATGGGCAGCCAGCGATTGTCAGGACGGTTCCGGCAAAGAGCTTTTATCCGGCGCCGGAGGTTGATTCCGCCATCCTCAAGATTGAGCTTTTCCCCCGGCCGCAGGTGTCGATCACAGATGAAGCCAGCTTTTTTACGCTGGTGCGCGCCGGCTTCTCCGCTTCCCGCAAGCAAATCGTCAATTCCCTGGCTCAGGGTCTGGGATTACCCAAGCAAGATACGCTGAATCTTCTGGAAGAAGCGGGGGTTGCCCGGATGAGACGGGCAGAGACCCTGACGCTGGAAGAATGGATAAAACTGTGGCGGGTTTATGCGAAGACAGGAGAAGAAAATGCTAACGATTCTGGCTCCGGCTAAGGTAAACCTTACCCTTGAGGTGCTCGCAAAACGGTCCGACGGCTTCCATGAAATCAGCAGCGTTGTCCAGACGGTAAACCTCTGTGACCGCCTGCGTTTCCGTGCGGGCTCCGGCATGTCGTTTCATGCGGACATGGTGGGCTGGCAATCTGAGAAGAGCCTGGTCACAAGAGCCGCCGGGCTTTTCCGGGAGACGACGGGGTGCACGAAGGGGGCAACCATCGAGATCATGAAGCGTATCCCCCTGCTTTCGGGGCTTGGTGGGGACAGCAGTGATGCCGCGGCAGTACTCTGCGGGCTTAACCTTCTCTGGGAGATCGGGCTCTCCCGTGAAGGGCTTCTTGAGATGGCGGCAGCGCTTGGTTCTGATGTTTCTCTCTTTCTTTACGGCGGTACGGCTCGGGTTTCCGGTCGGGGCGAAGCAGTCACGCCGCTCCCCCCGCTACGTAACATCTGCTTGGTTATCATGGTTCCGCCCGTCGTCAGGAATCAGGGTAAGACGGGGCAGCTTTACGATAGTTTACAGCCTTTCCATCATACGAAAGGACAGGCGACGGAAAGGCTGGTATCCCTGATCAATCGTCATGAGATTGTATTGACAGATGTGATTGAATCTCTCGATAATGTCTTCGAGAAGGTTGCCTTTGCCTGCTTTGAGGGGCTGGAAAAATACCGGGAGCAGTTTTTTGAAGCCGGTGCCACCAATGTGCATCTGGCCGGTTCAGGCCCCGCGCTCTTTACCCTGCTTGAAGACAGAGGTGAAGCGGCAAAAATTCACCGGAGGCTCAGGAAGCAGGGGCTGGATGCTTATCCGGCGGATACGTCAGAGGGTGATATACTTGAAGCTAACAAAGGTGTAAGATGATTTTTTAAGGAGGGATTAAAATGGCCAATACCCAGGAAAATCTGAAGGCGGCTTTCGCCGGGGAGAGCCAGGCTAACCGGCGCTATCTATTCTCGGCGGAGGCAGCAGAAAAGGAAGGGCATCCCCAGATCGCAAGGCTATTTCGTGCCGTTGCCGAGGCGGAGACAATCCACGCCCGAAATCATCTCCAGACGCTCGGTGAGGTCAAGGACACAAAGGCGAATCTGGAGGCTGCCATCAGCGGGGAAAGCCACGAGTTCAAGGAGGTGTACCCGGAGTTTATTAGTCAGGCGCAAACCGAGGGCATCAAGCGTGCCGCACTTAACTTCAGCTATGCCAACGAGGTGGAGAAGGTGCATTACGGGCTGTATACGAAAGCCCTTGAAGCCTTGAATTCCGGGAAAGAACCTGAGAGCAAGCCCTATTATATTTGCGCTGTTTGTGGCATGACAGTTGAGGGCGAAGCCCCGGACAAATGCCCGGTTTGCGGCGCGCCGAAGAGCCGATTTAGGATGGTGGAATAGGAATTTAAAATCTGTATTTTTATAATGTGAGATAATCATCTGGTGTGTGGCGCACGGCAAAGCCGGTTTGAAATAGCAGGATAAAAATTTAAAATTATCGGGAGTGAGCGCCAGACCAGAGGCCGTTGAAAAAATAGCGTGCGTTGGTACCCAGCACGCGGGTATCGTAGGCGCCCTCCTGGGTAACAAGCGTCGGTAAGTGGAGTGACCCGATCATTTCCCCGTTTGCCTGAAAATCCGGTGCCTGCAGTTTGCAGGTACCCGTTGGGTCACCTTCCGCAGTATCCAGCCCCATGGCGACGATGAGAAAAGCCGGCTGGAATCTTGCCACCCGTTTCAGTGCTTTCTCCAGGGCTTTCCGGTAAGCTGTGCCGTCAATCCCCTCGGGGAGAGGGATGTTGAGATTGTAACCTTCCCCTGCACCGTCGCCTTTTTCGCTCTCGAAACCGCTGAAGTAGGGGTAAGCAAGATCGGGATGCCCGTGAATGGAGACGGTCAGCACGTCGGAACGTTGATAGAAGATGTTCTGCTGTCCGTTTCCATGATGGTAGTCAATATCCAGGATGGCTACTTTGCCGTACTCGCTCAGGTAATGGGCGGCAATCGCCGCCGAATTCAGGTAGCAGAATCCACCAAAGGAGCGGTGTTCCGCATGGTGACCCGGAGGTCGCACTAGGGCATATGCCAGGAGATAACCCTCAAGGAGCGTCCTGGCGCCGGTGAGGGCGCAGTCTGCGGACCTTCTTGCTGCCGGGTAGGCGTTGCGGTTAATCGGGGTAAACGTATCAACGCAATAATAACCGGCATGAACGTCGCGCTCTGTGGGTGGACGGATGGCGTTGCGTACCGGGAAGACGCAGGGGTAGACGGATTTCTCCGGTTCCATGTTGGCGCAGACCATTTTCAGGTAGTCAACAAACCGGTCGTCATGCACCGCCCTGATATATTTCTCAGGGAAATGACCCGGCGTGACTTTCTGAAACAATCCCGTTTGATCAAGCTCCTCCAGAATCGGGGCGATGCTTGCCGGAGATTCAGCGTAGCCCATCTCCTCCACAGGGTGAATGGCGTAAAGGTCGTTGACAATGAGCCGGATACGCTTGTCAGGAGGTATGGCATACCTCCTGGGTGCGATGACCTTTTTTACGTATCTTGGTTTGCGCAGGCATATCGGATTGTCACGGAAGGATGCGATAACCATGTCTATGTAACCCGGAGGGCAAAAATCCCCGTATTTTACCCCCAGAATTTTCCTGACAATTGCCCTTGCCGTGGTGTTTCCCAGCTCCGTATCCTGCCCGAGATTATCATACATCAGCAGCGGTGGGCTGTTATCCTCCGGTATCAGGGGCGTCTCGTATGCCGTGTTAATGATGGGGCGGGCGCCGTATCTTTCGTAGAAACGCAGGCGTGCCGTGTTCTGCTTCCTGATCTCGGGAGTAGGGCTGGCAGTGGGGCTGTCCGGGATGCACTCAAAGAAAATCCCGATGGTGCTCAGGTAAAGGGCTTCTTCCCGTACCCTTTCGTAGAGGGCGCTGCCGATGCCGCCGCCTGTCTTTTTCCTGGCGGTGGAGATATAGTCGAGATAGCAGAATTTTAGCACGGGATCGTGGAGCAGAAGGGCAAAACCATTAATACGCCTCTTTGACTCTTCGGCCACAAATAGCATGGAGCGGAAGGGATATTGCGGGGCGTTACGCAGTTGTTTCGGTAAGATATTTATTTCTTTCCGGGATAAGGTTGGAAACTGGTTTCGCAGGATTTCCTTTACCTCAGCGATGGCTTCCTTATTTGCTGGGGTCTTATCATCATAGACCCGGCGAATACGAAACATTGATTATCCCCCCGTATGAACACGGAGCTTACAGGCTATCCAGAAGCTGTTTTTCTGAAGATGCACAGGTAATACGCCCTATGTCAGGATACTGGGTTTCCGGATGACTTCTAAGACAACTCTGCCAGAAGGAGAACAATATATCCCCCTATATCCCCGGTAATGCAGGAACTACCTTGCCTGCCCGAACGTGGGGTGGAAAAAGGCGACATGCATTGTTCGGGGAGATATTTCCCTAGCTAGTATACTCCTACCGGACAGGATGTGCCAAACTTTAAAAAACGAGTCTTGTGACTTGTGTCGAGGAGACGGGCAGTGCCGATATGATTCCCTGTTACGATTTGGGTGTTGCATCTACCTCTGAGGTTCAGACATTAGTTCGGACATTTCCATAAAGAATGACCTGGGAATATTGAGGTGGTCCCCGAAATTTGGACAGGTAGCTAAGGTTGGATTTTGCTCCTACAATAAAAGAGAAAACAGGAGGAGCAGAACATGACAAAGAGTCGCAGGAAGCACAGTCCATCATTCAAAGCCAGAGTAGCCCTGGAGGC
>JBDRFO010000046.1:0-7630 GCA_043818655.1 Chloroflexota bacterium | reverse complement strand
ACCCGATCCTGGCCGGTGTTTTCACCCACGAAGCCTTCGGGCACCTGTCGGAGTCCGATTTTATCTACGAAAACGAGAAACTGCACGAGATTATGACCCTGGGCAGGGAATTCGGGAGCAACGAGCTTAATATCGTTGACGGCGCTGCTGTGCCGGGACTGCGCGGTAGCTACAAATATGATGATGAAGGCGTCCCCGCAACAAAAACATATCTGATTCGGGAGGGAAAACTGGTGGGACGGCTTCATTCGCGGGAGACCGCCGTCAAAATGAACGAAAAAACCACCGGCAATGCCCGTGCCATCAGCTACCGTTTCCCGCCCATCGTACGCATGACCAATACCTTCATCGAGCCGAAATCAGCCACCTTTGCGGAGCTTATTCACGATATTAAAGAAGGCATTTATGCGAAAAACTGGTACGGCGGCACCACCAGCATGGAGATGTTTACCTTTTCCGCCGGTGAAGCCTACATGATACGTAATGGTAGGATCGCCGAGATGCTCCGTCCCGTCGTGCTTACCGGCAACATCTTTACCACCCTCAAGAACATCGATGCGATTGGAGACGACCTGAAATGGAACCAGGGGGGTGGCTGCGGCAAGGAAGGACAGTCACCGCTACCGGTTTCCAACGGCAGCCCTCATATCAGGATTCGTAACTGTCTTGTGGGAGGCAAATAGATGGAAAATATCCTGGATGCCGCCAAAAGGGTAAGTGACAGCGCCGAAATCTACATAGTCACCTCAGAGGAGACACCGGTCCAATTTGAGGCCAACCGCCTGAAGAACATCCAGAGCAAGGAGAGCAGCCAGATAGCCCTGCGTATCCTGAAGAGCGGGAAGGTTGGCTACGCGACAACCACCGGGCCGGAAGCAGGGGAAAAACTGCTGGAGAATGCCCTTGAGACAGCCAGGTTCGGAATAACCGCCGGTTTCGAGTTTCCTGCGCGGGTAACCTATCCCGATGTGAAGGTCTTTGACCCGAATACCGCCTCTTTCCCCCTGGAGGGAATGATTAAAATCTGCGGCGGGCTGGTGAGCCAGATAAAAGCCCACACACCTGATATCATGTGCGCGGCAACCGTCCGCAAGGCGACAGTTGCGGTCCGCATGATGAATTCTAATGGCGGTGAGGCGGGCTACCGGCTCAGTGCCTTCAGCATCGGGGTGGAGGGAACCCTGGTCCGGGGAACCGACATGCTCTTCGTCGGTGACTCGGAAAGCTCCTGTCACCCGATACCGGAAACAAAAAAAATCGCTGAAAACGTCATCAGACAGCTTGAGTTGGCAAAAAATCAGGCATCGGTCACAACCGGTTCGCTCCCCGTCATCTTCACCCCCGACGGAGTCGCCAGTGCCCTGATACCGTCCCTTATCTCTGCTTTTAACGGGAAGACGGTGCTCCAGGGGGCATCGCCACTAATCGGCAGGCTTGGCGAGACGGTCTTTGACCGCAAGCTAAATCTTGTTGATGACCCCACGCGCCCATACCACCCCTGCAGCCGTCCCTGTGATGACGAGGCTGTCCCAAGCCAGCAAACCCCCCTTATTGAATCAGGTGTCGTCAGGAATTTTCTGTATGACCTGCAGACCGCCGCCTTAGCCCACACGCGGAGCACCAGTAATGGTGCACGGGGCAGAAGCGGTCAACCGGCACCATCACCGGGCACCTTCGCCATCGCAGCCGACAAGACCCCCTTCAACGATATGATTCAGGACATCAAAGAGGGACTGCTGGTAGAGCAGCTCATGGGTGCCGCGCAGGGCAACATCCTGAACGGGGATTTCAGTGGTAACGTCCTCTTAGGCTATAAAATAGAAAACGGCAGAATCACCGGCAGGGTCAAAGATACGATTGTTGCCGGTAATGTCTTCCAGCTTCTCAAGGATATTGCTGCCATCGGCAGTGATTCCAAATGGGTTGGCAGCTTTCTCCATACGCCATCGCTCTACTTCCCGGGGCTTTCCGTTGCCACAAAGCCATAGGCTCGCTACGATGGTTTTCAGTGTCATTGCGAGCGTGCATAAATATGTTATTGCGAAGGCGAAGCCTGAAGCAATCTCAACCGATAATTTGTGTCTGAGTTACAGATTGCTTCGCTTACGCTTGCAATAACAGAGCGGATATCATCAACCAGAACAGAATGATACAGTTTCACTTGTTATATTATCTGCTTATATTAGATAATAACAGTGGGATTTTTTCAATTCAAATAGTAAAGCTCTCACAAGAAATTGGTTTTTTTGAGCTATAATGAAAGGCATAAAAATGAAGAGTTTGGTAAGATTTACCGCCAGACCGAAACTGAATACGCCCAATATGCTTGCCAGCTGGCCTGGTGTCAGCAACGTCTCACTGAATGTGGCAACCTACCTGATAAAGAAGCTGGGGTTTAAGAAACTGGCTGAGATTCAAGCCATTCATTTTTTTGACCCCAGCGGTGTACTTGTGCGTAAAAGCCTTATCGAGGCACCACAGTTTCCCAAAAGTGAGTTTTACTACTGGAAGAGCAGAAGGGCTGGCAGTGATATCATCCTGTTCATTGGCGAGGAACAGCCTCCCCCAAACAAGGTATACGAGATGGCAAACCTGGTTCTGGACGTGGGCATAAAATACAAAATGAAGAGGGTTTACACCTGTGCTGCCGCCATCACCCACATGCACCATACCGAGCAGCCCCGCGTCTGGGGAGCGGTCACCAGCGAGCCCCTTGCTCTGGAGCTTAAAAAATATCAACTGGTGCAGGAAGGTACCCTGCAGATTGCCGGTCTCAACGGGCTGCTGCTCGGTATTGCCAGGGAGAGGGGCATTGAAGGGGTTTGTCTTCTCGGAGAGGTGCCAATGTACGCCAGCCGCATCCCGAATCCCATGGCGGCTCTGGCAATAATCGATGTCTTAAGCAAGCTGCTTGAGATTACCGTTGATACAAAAGAGCTTTCCGAGATTGCCATTGAGGTAAAGGAGAAGATGAAGCAGGCTGCCGCCGCGGCGATGGGTGAGTATATCGACTATTTTACCGAGCCAATATGGGAATACGGGGAAGAAAATAACGAAGAAGAAGATGAGGACGAGGAGGAATAAGATCTTGGAACCCTCTGGCCCATTATCCATCAAAGAGATCGCTCTTCATCTGGCGGAAAGCAGCAGTCCGCTCCGCAATACGGAACTGCCCCAGCTATCGAATTTAAATTCAGAAGAACTCGCCGCGCTCAAGCAGGTATGGGCAACCATTCCACCGGAGCGAAAACGGCAGATTGCCTCACGGATGCTTGAGCTGGCTGAAGACAACTTTGAACTCAATTTTAACATCATCTTCCGCAGCCTTCTCACCGATGAGAATGCCGAGGTGCGGAGCACCGCGATCAACGGTCTGTGGGAAGACGAAGACCCCTCCCTGGTTAACACCTTCACCAAAATATTAGAGCAGGACAGCTCGGTCAAAGTCCAGGCAGCAGCAGCCCTGGCTCTCGGCAAATTTGCCCTCATGGTCGAATATGAGAGACTGCGTCCCGTCTATCAAGAACGCATCAGTCAGGCGCTGCTCTCAGTCATCAATAATGAAAAGAGACCCGTTGAGGTAAGACGCCGGGCACTGGAGGCAATCGCCCCATTTAGCCTCGCCGAGGTGACAGAGGTGATTACAAAATCATATCAGGGCAGCAACCCGGAGCTCAAAGTGAGCGCAATATATGCCATGGGCCGCAACTGTGATACCCGCTGGCTCCCTTACCTCCTGAAAGAGCTTACGAGCACCGATGCCCAGATACGTTACGAGGCAGCCTCCGCACTGGGAGAACTTGGCGAAGAAGAGCCGGTGTCTTCCATCGCCAGGCTTCTTGATGACCGTGACCGCGACGTACAGATGGCTGCCATTCAGGCACTGGGACATATCGGCGGCGTATCGGCAAGGAATTACCTGAAACGCTGTCTTACCAGCAACAATGAGGCGGTGCGACAGACGGCAGAGTCGGCGCTAAAGGAGATTGATATCGGGGAAGGTCTGCTGGGTATTTAACCCTGACCCTTTGTTTTACGATGATTACAGAAATAACCGGCAACAAGATAAGGCTTCGCGAGAAAAGGCTGTCCGATGCTCATAACGATTACAGCTGGCATGCCGACCCGGAGCTGGCACGCCTTGACGGCAGCCTGCCGACCGCATTAACCTTTGAGCGATACGTAACCAGGTACACACGGGAAATGCGTTTTTTCACCACTACAAGTAGAAAGGTATTTGCCATTGAAAACATGGACGGCCTGCACATTGGCAACTGTGCTTACTACAATATCGACCGGTTTTCCGGCGAAACAGAGATAGGCATCATGATTGGCGACCGTGATTACTGGGACAGTGGCTACGGAACTGACGCTCTCACCACCCTGATTAACCATATCTTCCGGGAAACAATTTTCAAGCGTCTCTACCTCAAAACACTGGAGTCCAACAAACGGGCACAGGCCTGCTTCAAGAAGTGCGGTTTCAAGCCATACATGAGCATGATCAGCAACAAGGATAACTTCCTGTACATGGAGATATACCGCAAGAGCTGGGGAAAGAGGCAGGCAGAGAGCTAATCCGCCTGTCATCGTGGGGTGTTCCAGAGGGGGGTGCAAGCCCCCTTTTCGATCGTTTTTAGCAGTCATCCAGAAACTCAACATGCGCGAATTCGGGAAAAATGTTTTCTTGCGAAAGGAGGCAAATCAAATCGAAGGCAAACCAGTTGCATGGCTCGGTGACCGGGTAAAAATTCTTGACCAGACGAAACTGCCTCAAGAAGAGGTTTACCTTGAGATTACGGACTATCTTGAGCTTGCCCGTGCGATCAAGACGCTCATGGTCAGGGGAGCACCGACCATCGGTGTTGCCGCCGCCTACGGGATAGCCGTCGGTGCGCTGGCTATAAAAACAGAGGATAAAGATTCCTTCTTAAAAGAGATGGAAAAGGTCATCAAGACAATCGCCGAAACCCGCCCGACGGCCAAAAACCTCTTCCGCGCTACGAGCCGTATGGATAGTGTCGTCCGCGCTGGCAATGATATAAAAAGCATCAAAGAAGCCATTGTTGCTGAAGCTGAAAAGATTCACACTGAAGAGATTGACGCCACCAAGAAAATGAGCGAGTTCGGTGCTGCGCTGATTAAGGATGGAACAACCATCCTAACCCACTGCAACGCCGGGCCTCTGGCGACCACCGGCTACGGCACCGCCCTCGGTGTGATTATCCGCGCCAGCGAGCAAGGTAAAAAGATAAATGTCTTTGCCGACGAGACCCGTCCTCTCTGCCAGGGGTCACGCCTCACCACGTGGGAGCTGATGCGGGCAGGTGTGCCGGTCACGCTCATTACCGACTCCATGGCGGGGCATTTCATGAAGCTGGGCAGGATTGACGGGGTCATCGTCGGGGCGGACAGAATCGCCATGAACGGTGATACCGCTAACAAAATCGGCACCTACAGCCTCTCGGTGCTGGCGAAAGCACACGGCATTCCTTTCTATATCGCCGCACCTATCTCAACCTTTGACCCGGAGATAGAAAGCGGTGTTGAGATACCCATTGAGGAGAGGGGCGAAGATGAGGTAACCCACATCCAGGGGGTAAGGATTGCGCCGGAAGGTGTGGCGGTGTCCAATCCCGCCTTTGACGTAACGCCCCACGAAAACATCACCGCAATCATCACCGAAAAGGGTATAATAAGGCAGCCTTACGGGGAGGGGATAAGAAGGGTGGTGAGGTAGATTTGGTGAATTCAGCTAAAAATAAGAGATACCTGATTGTATTTGAAAAAGCCGATGGCAACTACTCTGCTTACTCCCCGGATATTCCCGGATGCATTGCCACCGGGAATACGCTCGAAGAAGCGGAGAGAAACATCAAAGAAGCGATAAGTTTTCATATTGAAGGTCTGAGAAAAGACGGACAGGCTCTTCCCGCCAGCGCTTCATTTTCTGAATATATCGAAATCTAAAATCATTACAGAAAGGGGTATAATAAGGCAGCCGTACGGGGAGGGGAAAGTTTAGCGAGGCAGTATGAGTGATGAAATTGTATGGAAGCTTGAGCCACACACCCATGCTAAACATGAAATTTTGCGTTACTATCTTGGTGCATGGTTTCCTATATTGGCAAGTGCTCCACGCAGGTTGCTTTATGTTGATGGTTTTGCTGGACCAGGGGTATATAAAGGTAGAGAAGATGGGTCCCCGATTATTGCTATTAAAGTAGCAAAAGACCATATACTTCGGGAAAAGTTGAATCAGGCTGGCAGAGAATTATTATTCCTTTTCATTGAAAAGGATGAAAAACGGTTAGAAAACTTAAAGAAAAAAATTTTAGAATTACAGTTGCCGAGCAACTTCAAAATAGAGACGGTCTGTGATACTTTTGAAAGTGCTTTCGGACGTGTTCTCAGTGAAATTGAGGAGCAAGGAAAACGGCTAGCACCATCCTTTGTGTTTATTGACCCTTTTGGGCCAACAGGTTTTCCACTTCAGCTCATTGGACAACTTGCTAAACAGGCACGCTCAGAAGTGCTAATTAACTTCAATTATCAAGCCATCAATCAATGGTTTTTAAATGTTCCTTCAATGCACAACCGTCTTGATGAATTATACGGAAGCGGTATTTGGCGACAAGCTCTCTCAATAGTTGACACATCTCAAAAAGAAGATTATTTAATGAATGCTTATCAAAGTGCTTTAAAGAGTTTAGGGTGGCAAGGACGCTCATTTCGCATGATAAACAAACACAACCAAACACAATATTACCTATTCTTTGCCACAAAAAGTTGGCAAGGTATGCTTGCAATGAAACAGGCAATGTGGAGGGCAGCACCCTTAGGAGATTTCAAATACTCTGATTTGTCTAATAAGCAGCAGATTAATATGTTTGAAAAAACGTATGATGAGAACTACTCGAATCAGTTGGCAGACCAATTATATAAGAATTACAGAGGCAGAATAGTGCCAAAGAAAGAAATCATAGAAAATTATTTGGCGTGGCATCCTATTTGCATAGGGAGACATTTAACAAGTGCTCTAAAAAATCTTGAATGTCAATGTAATCCACCTAAAATACAGGATGTTAATGCACCAAATAAAGTCAGAAGAAGGAACACATATCCTGATGATTGCACTATTACCTTTGCGCCCTAACGAAATATTAGATTTAGATTATGAAATGGAAAGATTGTAGGTAAAATGACTAAACATCAACCGCTCATAACTGAGTTCCCTATTCTTCCACTCAAGCAAATTAGGGATGGTTCAATTATACGAAAATTTGACAAAACAGCTAATCCAGTAAAAAAAACTGACGTAGTATGCCCACATTTCTTTGAACTGAAATGGGCTTACGGTTGTCCCTTTGACTGTGCTTGGTGTTACCTCAAAGGGACATTCAGATTCCAGCCAAATCATACCAAACCTGTAATTAAAGACTATGAGAAAATAAAAACTCACACTAAAAAGTTCTTTGAAGAAGCCTCAGCAGCCGAAATTCTTAATACTGGTGAAATAGCTGATTCCCTAATGGCAGAAAGTTCAGACACGCCTTTTTCTAAACTCATAATTCCATTATTTGAAGAGCAAGATAAACATAAAGTATTATTTTTAACCAAGTCGGATAAT
>JBDRFO010000045.1:0-15333 GCA_043818655.1 Chloroflexota bacterium | reverse complement strand
CAACCATTGGAACGATATTGCCAACAGTGACCGTATTTTGGCCATCGGCTCCAATGCCGCAGAAAATCACCCGGCTTCTTTCGGGCATATTACCGTAGCCAAGCAAAGAGGCGCCAAGCTCATCAGTGTCGACCCCAGATTCACCAGGACATCGGCCAAGGCCGACATCTACGCCCCGCTTCGGTCCGGCACGGATATCGCCTTTATCAGCGGCATGGTCAAGTACGTGCTCGATGATATTGATAAAAACCCCGGCAACTACAACATGACCTACATCACGGAGTACACAAATGCCTCTTTCCTGGTTAACCCGGATTACCTTGGGCCTGCCGAGCTTGACGGGCTGTTCTCCGGGTATGCCGGCGGCAATAATGAGACCGATGGTACGAAGAAAAAATATAATAAAGCCACCTGGGCTTACCAGCTGGATGAAAATGGTGTCCCCTTGCGGGATAAAACGCTCACAGACCCGAACTGCGTTTTCCAGATTATGAAAAAGCATTTTTCCCGCTACACGCCGGATAAGGTGAGCAATATCACCGGCTGTCCGCAGGCCAAACTGTTTGAGGTCTACAAAACCTATGCCGCATCCGGCATGACGGGTAAGGCAGGAACAATCCTCTATGCCATGGGTACGACCCAGCACACCTACGGGGCACAAAACATCCGCTCCTATACCATCCTGCAGCTACTCCTGGCAAACATCGGTATCGCCGGAGGCGGCATTAACGCCATGCGCGGCGAATCCAATGTACAGGGATCAACAGACTACGCACTCCTTTTCCACATCCTGCCCGGCTACCTGAAGGTATCCCAAGATACAGATACAGACCTTGCCACCTATCTTGAGCGCACCACCCCCAGGAGCAATGACCCACTCAGCCTCAACTGGTGGAAGAACACCCCGAATTACATGGTGAGCCTGCTCAAGGCATGGTACGGGGATGCCGCCACCAGGGAAAACGACTTCGGCTTCCATTACCTGCCCAAAATCGAGAGCGGTCAGAACTACTCGCATATTGCCCTCTTTGAGGCAATGGATGCGGGCAAGATAAAGGGATTTATGGTCTGGGGGCAGAACCCGGCGGTTGGCGGTCCCAATGCCAACCTGGAGCGGAGGGCGATGGAGAAGCTGGACTGGATGGTTGCCGCTGACATCTGGCCGACAGAGACGGCCAACTTCTGGCAGCGTCCCGGGGCAGACCCGTCAAAGATCAAGACCGAGGTTTTCCTGCTGCCGGCGCTGGCTTCATTTGAAAAAGAGGGCAGTGTCACCAACAGCGGTCGCTGGATGCAGTGGCGCTACAAGGGTGCCAACGGACCTTCCGGGGCAAGGGAAGACCTCTGGATGATGAATCAAATAACCCTGAAATTAAAGGAACTCTACCTTGCAGAAGGTGGGCCATCTGCTGAGTCAATCACCAATCTCACATGGGATTACGGTGATGAGCACCCTGATGTGCGTCAGGTAGCCAAAGAGGTTAATGGTTACGACCTGACGACGGGCAAACTGCTGGATAGCTTCTCCGGTCTCAAGGATGACGGCACCACCACCTCCGGTAACTGGCTGTACTGCAACAGCTACGTGGAGCCGGAAAAGGAACCCGATGCCCCGATCCCGGGGAATCGCGCCAGCCTGCGTGACCTCACCCCCGATGCCTTCGATGTCGGCCTCACCCCAAAATGGGCGTGGTGCTGGCCGGTGAACCGCAGGATTATCTACAACCGGGCTTCGGTTGACCTTAACGGGAAACCGTGGGACGCCGAGCATCCGGTTATCGCCTGGCAGGACGGCAAGTGGGTCGGGGATATTCCCGACGGCGGCGGTGCTCCGATGGCAGAGGGCGGGTACTTCCCCTTCATCATGCGCCCCGAGGGTCTCGGCTGCATGTACGGCCCGGGGATGGCGGACGGCCCGCTGCCCGAACATTATGAACCATGGGAATCTCCGGTGACAAATATCATGTCAGGGCAGCAGAATGATCCGGCTTTCAAGGTCTGGCGCGCCGATGAACGCGGCACACCGGACAAGTATCCCATTGTCTGTTCAACCTACCGCGTCTGCGAGCACTGGCAGGGCGGGCAGATGACACGAAACCTTCCCTGGCTGGTCGAGATGATGCCCGAACCCTTCGTTGAGATGAGCGAGGAGCTTGCCACGGAGAAAGGTGTTCAGAACGGGGAAAAGGTAATCGTGGAAACAACCCGCGGGCAGGTGAATATGGTAGCGGTCGTCACCCCGCGCTTTAAACCGTTCCAGATTGACGGCAAGGTAGTTCATCAGATTGGCATACCGTGGCACTGGGGTTATATCGGTTTGTCTACCGGAGACAGTGCCAACGTGCTTACCCCCCATGTCGGTGACGCCAACACGATGATACCTGAATATAAGGCATTCCTGTGCAACGTCAGGAAAGCCTGAGCGAAAGAAGGATAAGGAGTAATAACAATGGCAAAAGCCTTATTGTTTGATGCATCAAAATGTACTGCCTGCAGGGGGTGCCAGGCAGCCTGCAAGCAGTGGTGGGAGCTTCCGGGTACCGGGACGACAAATACCGGCAGCTACGAGAACCCGCCTGACCTGTCCTCTGAAACCTGGCTTAAAATCAAGTTTAACGAGGTCAAAGAAGGCGATAAAGTGCGCTGGGTCTTCACGAGGCAGTCGTGCATGCACTGCACCGAGGCAGTTTGCGTCTGGGTATGCCCCACCGGCGCCAGGCAATACAATGAGCAGGGCGGTATCACCATTGACCAGAACCGCTGCATCGCCTGCGGCCGCTGTGCCACGTACTGCCCCTTCAGCATTCCCCGGTTCGGGAATCACAATGTCACATGGCGGCTCCCGGCGAAGGTTGGCGTCCCGAAGATGGTGACCTACCAGTGCATCTTGTGCCCGGACCGCATCCAGAGCGGGCAGGAACCCGCCTGTGCCAAGACCTGCCCTACCGATGCCATCATTTTTGGGGAGCGCAGTGAACTGGTGGAAAAGGGTAAAGCCCGGGTAAGTGCCATTAAAGCAAAGTACCCGGATGCCTATCTCTACGGGGAGAACGAGCTTGGCGGACTGCATGTCATGTATATCCTGACCGACAAGCCCACCGTACACGGACTTCCGGAAAGCCCCAAAATGGAGGGTACGTATCCTGAGTATAAACCGAATGACTTCCCGGCATGGTACCGGCAGGCAGTTGCTGACGAGACGCTGAGCGCCAGCCCGGAAAACGCCAAACCGGAATGGTATATGCAGCCCAAACTCGTCTTCCCACCGCCGGCTCCCAGGCTGACCTTCAACAAAGACCTGGCGACTTATTCCGCACTCGCTGTCCTGGCAACAGGCGTGGGTGGGGTAACCTGGTGGATCATCAAACGGCGCATGGGGGTCCAGAAGTAGCACAAAGATCTTACAAACTATCTCAAAATACAGACAGTTAAGTGACTGAAAACTATTTTTAAGATGATTTCTAAAGAAAAGGGCACGGGTAAAACAAGCCCGTGCATGGCGGATGCTGATTAAAGATTCAACATACAACAAGACTCTGGACACTCTCAGGTCAATGGCGGAAAAGGGAGGAGCATTTCCTGAGATTGTGCGTCTCTACCTTGAGGTTCTCACGATGCAGGTAGAGACGCACGTCAACACCCCGTGCGGTCAGCGCGAAATAACAAATAGCCAGGCATCGGCGCTGCTGGTGCAGGGGACACCGCTTTTATCCTTTGCCGATTTCTCCCCCGACTGGTACGAGGTCAGCAGGCTTTTTGCCAAGCTAAGCAAATGGGCAGAAGACAGCCAGGACTTTGAATCAGGAAAGTCCGGAGACAGGAACATTGATAGCAACCGTAGCACGGAGATAAAAGAACTTGCCCGGAAGTGGTACGAGAACTCTCCCGGTTTTGCACCGGCGCCTCCGGACAGCCAGGATAAGCTATCGCCTCTGGTCGGTACCGCTCTTAAGCCTTTTCTCGTGAAATGCAGCCGCCTGCTGTCGCCGCTTGTTGATTCAAAAATCTGGCGGCGCAGCTACTGTCCGGTTTGCGGCGGCAAAGCGGATTTTGCCTATCTTGAAAAAGAGACCGGGGCGCGCTTCCTTGTCTGTGCAAGATGCGATACAGAATGGCTGTTTTTACGGCTCAAATGCCCTTATTGCGGCACGCAGAATCAGGATAAACTGGGCTATTTCTCCATCGAGGGCGAGCCATACCGCATGTACGTTTGCCGCGAGTGTCACACGTACATCAAGACACTGGATTTACGTCTGACAACCGATGAGGTTCTAATCCCTCTGGAGCGTGCGGTAACCCTCGAACTGGACCGAAAAGCGATTGAGAGCGGCTACAAACCGGGCTAAGCATGTTTTCAAAGAACAAGCCTCTGCTTTAAGCTCACTACCTGTGCCTGGATGTTCCGTTCTTTTCGGGTGTCCTGTGTCATTGCGCGAAGCGAAGCAATCCGTAAAATCCGGGCGTGGTGAACGGATTGCTTCGTCGCTGCCGCTCCTCAGAGTGACAGTTCGATATTTATCTTCTTTTCTCAGGTTGTATCGTATCTCACCATCTATAATCTATCCGGAAAGCTGGCATCTGAAGCCAACCGGCAGATGATCCCACCCTCAAAAGACGAGTTGGGATAAGCGCTAAAAATACCCGCACATCGTTGTATCTACTTACTTCTTCTTACTTTTATCCGGGCCAACGAGAATTTCATCCACAATGCCGTACTCAACCGCCTGCTGTGGGTTGAGATAGAAGTCGCGGTCAGTATCATGAACAATCTTTTCTGATGACTGACCGGTATGATTCACCAGGATATTCCTGATGATGTCCTGCTGGCGCATAATCTCGCGGGCAGCAATTTCGATATCAGCCGCCTGCCCCTGAACTCCACCCGCCGCCTGGTGCATGTGGATGGTGGCATTGGGGAGAGAATAACGTTTGCCTTTCGCCCCGGAGGCAAGAAGCACCGTCCCCATACTGGCAGCAAGCCCAACGCAGATGGTGGATACCGCCGGGCGAATAAGCTGAATGGTATCGTAAATTGCCAGGCCGGAAGCAATCACCCCACCGGGGCAGTGAATATAAAGACTGATGTCCTTGTCCGGGTCTTCCCTGTCCAGGTAGAGTAGCTGAGCAACAATCAGATTGGCTACCTGGTCGTTAATGGGCATCCCCAGAAAGATGATACGTTCTCTTAAGAGCAGCGAATAGATATCGAAAGCCCGCTCCCCACGGGCACCGCTTTCAATCACCATTGGAATCAGGTTTTCCGGTCTCATGTTCATTTTTGTTCCTCCTTTTGCTCTTCCTTCTGCTCCGTCGGTTCCGTCTGAACCTCTTTGTCCTCGTTCTTGGCTATTTCCAGCAGCCGCGCGACTGTCTTCCGGGTAAGGAGCATGTTTTCAATTGATGCCTTTACTTCTTTGTTATCGAGATTTTTCCTTACCGTTTCTCTTTTATCCTCCGCGGCTCTCTGGACGATGTTTTCAATCTCCGTATTAAGCTCGTCTTCAGAGACGGTAAGTTTTTCTTCCTCGGCAACCTTGCCCAGAACCAGCGACTGGGTAACCCTCTTCACCGCCATCGGCATTAGCTCTGTCCTGAGGTCTTCTTCCGTCTTGTTGATATTCTTGAGGTACTCTTCAAAGCTATTAATCTGCCATTGCTGCATCGCATTCCTGATAAGCTGGTCGATTTCGTAATCCACCATAATGGGCGGAAACTCAACCGTTGCCGTCTCGGCTGCCGCGTCTATCACTTTTCCCTCAAACTCCACACTGGATTTTCCCTCAAGCTGGGCTAGCAGGTCTTCTTTAACCTTCTCTTTCAGCTCATCCCATTTTTTGAATTCAGGATTGACCTCCTGGGCAAAGTCATCGTTAAGCTCAGGCAGCTTTTCCTGCTTTATCTCCGAAACCCTGACCTTAAACTCAGGCTCTTTCCCCACAAGCTCAGGACGGGGGTAGTCTTCCGGAAACTTCAGCTTGAATTCTTTTTCCTCATCCTGCTTCATCCCCACCAGCTCCGCCGCAAATCCAGGCATGGGCAGGGGGAGGTCGGTGAGCACCTGGTACTGAGCACCCTGACGCTTGATGTAAGACTGACCATCTATCTTGCTGTCAATATCAAGAACAACCAGGTCGTTAGTCTGGACATCCCGTGTCACCGGCTCCCAGGTCGCGTGCTGGTGACGCAGTTGCTCAATCGTCGCATTCATTGTTTCTTCCGTTACCGTTACCGGTTCCGGCGTCATCCTGATGCTACGGTAATCACCCAGCGTGGCTGTCGGCTTGAGGGGCACAACCGCCTTGAAGACCACCGGCTCGGTCTGGGCAACCTCAATCGAAGGATCGGCAAAGGCTTCAATCTCCTTTTCAGCAAGCGCCTTTTTGTACGCCTCGGGGATAAGCTCTTTTAGGGCATCCTCCAGAAGGTTCTCTTTACCCACGTAGCGCTCCAGGACTGCCCGCGGCGCTTTGCCGACACGAAAGCCGGGAATTTTCGTCTTTTTGACCAGGCGGGAGTATGACTTCTGCAAAGACGCATCCACCTCAGCAGGTTCCATTTCCACGGTGAGGTACGCCTGGCTGTTCTCTACCTTATCACTGGTTACTTTCACTCTTTCCTCCGCTATCTATATCTAAAAAACCAATTCGCCCGAACCTGAGCACGCCACACGTTCTATCTGAGTATGCTGTGTTTCCGGATGACCTCTACATACTATCCAAAAACTAATTTTCTAAAGATTAGCAGGTAATATGCCCCATCTCAGGATACTGAGTTGCCGGATTATTTCCAGGTAAACATACAAATATTTTGAGCCAGGTATCCCATAAATTGTCTCGCGTCGCCTTGAGCCACTATTTATGGTTATCTGCTTAAGCTAATCTTCCTTCAAACAGATATGTAATTCCTCAAGCTGTGCCGGGGTAACCTCTGACGGGGCACCAACCATGAGATCCATTGCGCTCTGGTTCTTGGGAAAGGCAATCACCTCCCTGATGGACTCGGCTCCTGCCAGAAGCATCGTCAGACGGTCAATGCCGCAGGCAATACCGCCATGAGGAGGTGCCCCATAGCTAAATGCCTCCAGCAGGTGACCAAACTGAGATATGGTTTCATCATCGCTGTAGCCGAGGATATTAAAAATCTTTTGCTGCAGTTCGGTGCGATAAATCCTGAGGCTTCCCCCCCCTACCTCATAGCCATTACACACTATATCATAGCTCTTGGCCCTTACTTTTTCCAGTGCTGTGTCAAGATACGGCATGTCTTCATCCACGGGTGCGGTAAACGGATGGTGCACCGACTGCCAGCGTCCTGTTTCCGGGTTCTTCTCAAACAGGGGAAAATCAAGGATAAAAGCAAAGTTGAATTCATCAGGCTTTGTGAGATTAAGACGGCGTCCCATGAAAATACGCACCTCACTCAGCACCTTGTTTGCCAGATCCGGTCTGGCAGCAACAATCAAGAGCAGGTCACCCATCTGCCCCTCAAGGCTCTTTGCCATCTCCTTTACCTGCTCGATGGTCAGATACCTTGCCGCCACAGATTTCACCTGCGCCATGGTCAGCTGCTCAAGCGGGCCTGCCTGATCACCCAGTGAGATACTGAGCAGACCTTTCACCCCAAGACCCTGCGCCAGCTGGTTCAACTCGTTAAGCTGACTGCGTGTGTACCCCCCGCAGCCCGGCGTACAGATACCCTTCACCACACCCCCTTCTGCCAGGGCGTTACGCAAAACAGCAAAACCGCACCGGGCAGCAATTGGGGACAGGTCTTTAAGCTTCAGACCGAAACGCAGATCGGGTTTATCACAGCCATAGCTGTCCATCGCCTCGGCAAAGGTGAGCCGGGGGAAAGGCCGGGGAAAATGTATCTCCGGTTTCAGGGTTTCCATCAGGGACGTAAAAAGTCCCTCGGTGAGACGGAGAATGTCCTCCCTTTCGACAAAGCTCATCTCCAGGTCAAGCTGGGTGAACTCTGGCTGGCGGTCGGCACGCTGGTCTTCATCCCGGAAACACCGGGCAATTTGATAATATCGCTCCACGCCGGCAACCATGAGCAACTGTTTGAGCTGCTGCGGTGACTGGGGTAAAGCATAAAAGCTACCGGGATGAAGGCGGCTGGGGACAAGATAGTCGCGCGCCCCCTCCGGAGTACTCTTGATGAGAATCGGTGTTTCCACCTCAATAAAGCCCTGCCTGTCCAAATAGTTACGGATAAACTTGACCACACGGTGGCGGAGAATCAGATTGTCCCTCATCTTTGCCCGGCGCAAATCCAGATAGCGATACCTCAGGCGCAGGCTCTCATCTATCTCCGAATCTTCATTGATATAAAAAGGAGGCGTTTGCGACGTATTCAATACCGCGGTATCCCGGACGATAACCTCAATCTCGCCGGTTGACAGATCAGGATTTTCCGTTCCCGCCGGACGCAGCGAAACAACGCCTTTCACACTTACAACATACTCACCGCGTATCTCACTGGCTATCTGATGACCCTCTTTCGAGACCTCCGGGTTGAAGACCACCTGAACGATGCCGCTCCTGTCCCTCAGGTCAATAAAGATAAGCCCGCCGTGGTCGCGCCTGCGGTCAACCCAGCCCGCCAGCGTCACCTCTGCGTCAACATCCTTTTTGCCAAGCTCACCACAGTTATAATTTTTCAGCAAGCGTCATCTCCTGAGGGGTAAATTACACAAATCATTACGAAAATTAGTTAAGTTAGATTTGTTCATTATAACCAATCATCCGAGTGCTATTCAAGCGCACCAGAATAATGGTTTTGTTTTGGATGATAAATGTCACTCTGAGGAGCGGTAGCGACGAAGCAATCCGTCCCGCGCATTCGGATTTTACGGATTGCATAGCTTAGCCCGCAATGACACTCTCAAAGTAACCAAATGCAAAATAGTACAACAATTTTTCCAGCATTTGACAAAAGACAAAATACCAACTAACATTATGATGGTTTTGGTCAGGTATATGGAGCAGTATGAAGCTCTCAACCAGGAGCCGTTATGCAACCAGGGCTCTACTGGACCTGGCGATCTACTACGGGAAAGAGCCGATCGCACTCAAGGATATTGCACAAAGACAGGAGATTTCAGAGCAATACCTTCAGCAGCTGATCGGCCCCCTCAAGGTAATCGGAATGATAAAAAGCATTCGTGGTGCTAACGGGGGATTCATGCTGGTCAAGCCCCCCTCACAGATAAGAATCAGCCACATCATCAAGGCAGTGGAAGGCTCAATCGCTTTTGTGGATTGTGTTGATGACTCCCATGCCTGTCCGCGCGCAAACAAATGCCCTACCAGAGGCATCTGGGTTAAAGCGACAAAAGCAGCTGGTGATGTTTTTGATTCCATCTCACTTCAAGACTTGATCGACCAGGCGGGAGGAGACAAGCTGCCCTCGGGCAGCATCATGTAGTCTGTCACCGTCAAGGGCGATAAATTCCCCCTCAAAGTATCGTATGCTATCCCCGCACCCCGTGGATTATTGACCCTTTCACGTGCCATTAGGGCAGTTTTTTATATTTTTTCAAGAAGGTAAAACAACGATCGCGATGATAATCACATTTCGATATTTGGTCAACCAGACAGGAGGAGAAAAGCCGCCTTCGGGCGGCGTCATGCCGCCGGTTACGCTCAAGTATTGCAAATTCCCCCTGTAGGTAGTTTAATATGTTCCATAATATAATGTGGTATATTTTGGCTACCCTGCCGTTAGATAGAGACAGATAATCTCAAATATTTGGAGAAGGAATTAAATCGTAATGAAGACAATCGAGGAAATAAACGAGAAGATACGTGCCGGCAAAGCCATCGTGGTTACGGCTGAAGAAGTTATCGAACTGGTCAAAGAGAAGGGCACCAAAAAGGCGGCAGAAGAGGTAGATGTTGTTACCACCGGGACTTTTGGCCCAATGTGTTCATCCGCCGTTTACTTTAACATCGGACATGCCAAACCGCGCATGAAGCTTGGCGGCGGTAAGGTTTACCTCAATGATGTTCCTGCATACCCGGCACTGGCTGCTGCGGATGTCTTTCTCGGAGCTAACGCCCTCCCCGACGATGACCCGAGAAACAGGACTCACCCCGGTGAGTTCAACTATGGTGGGGGTCACGTTATTGAAGACCTCGTGTCAGGCAAGGACATCAGAATGGTGGCGACCGCCTATGGCACCGACTGCTACCCGAGAAAAAAGCTGGAAACATGGATCAATATCAAAGACCTGAACGAGGCGGTTCTCTTTGATCCCAGAAATTCCTACCAGAACTATAATGTTGCGGTTAACCTTTCCAGCAAGACCATTTACACCTACATGGGGATGCTGAAACCGAACCTGGGCAACGTCAACTACTGCAGCGCCGGTCAGCTTTCACCGCTGCTGAAAGACCCGTATTACAAGACGATCGGCATCGGTACCAGAATTTTCCTGGGTGGAGGCATCGGCTATGTTATCTGGAACGGCACGCAGCATGACCCCAACGTCCTGCGTTCCAAGAACGGGACGCCAAGAAGGGGTGCCGGAGCGCTGGCAGTCATCGGTGACCTGAAGCAGATGAACGGAAGATGGCTGGTGGGAACCAGCATGCAGGGCTACGGTGTCACCATGACGGTCGGTATCGGCGTGCCCATCCCGATACTCTCCGAGGAAATCCTGGGCTATACGGCAATTCCCGATGACGAAATTTTTGCGGCAATTGTTGACTACTCAGGCCCCTATCCACGGAGAGAACCGGATATTGTCGGGGAGATAAGCTACGGTGCGCTGAAAAAGGGTAAGGTGGTGATCCAGGGCAAAGAGGTGCCCTCCGCATCGCTCTCCAGCTACCCAAGGGCAGTGGAGATTGCCACCACCCTCAAGGGGTGGATACAGAGCGGCAAATTCCAGCTCACGACCCCGGTCGCATCTCTGCCCCAGGCAGGCTCCGATTATACGTTCAAGCCTCTTAAAGAACGCCCGATCGAAGAATAGCACAGAAAGAGGATTTTTCAGAGGGGGCATCAGCGTCCGGCACAAGCAAAAGGACGCCGCCCCCTTCTTTTTATCATCTCCCGTTTTAGCCCGTTATTTCTCCCCACACCCCATCCCGGTAAATCCGCCCCAGCCTCACTTCCGTGAGCCGGTTGGCTAAATCCGCATCTCTCTTGATGTAAACCTTGATGTAGTTATCTGTCAGCCCTGACCAGATACCGGCGCCGGATGTTTGCTCCCAGAGCACCGGCATTACTTCCCCTATAAACTGCCGGCGGAAGTTCAGAGCACATTCCCTGGAGAGAGTGAGCATCTGCCTACTGCGCTCTTTTTTCACCGCAGCACCTACCTGTCGGGTCATTCCTGCCGCCTCGGTCCCCGGACGCACCGAGTACGGGAAGACATGGATACGGGCAAAGGGCATCCTCCGGCAGAAACAGAAGCTTTCCGCAAACTCTGCCTCAGTCTCACCGGGGAAGCCAATAATAACATCGGTAGTAACTGCCGCCCCCGGCAGCTGCGCTTTTATCAGGGATACTGCCTGCTTGTAATCTCCGGTCGTGTAGCGGCGCTTCATACGGCGCAGCACTGCTTCACTTCCGCTCTGAAGAGACAGGTGAAAATGACGGCACAGTCTGCTATCCTGCCATAGCTTTATCAGCTCCGGGGTAATCTCCTGCGGCTGGAGGGAGGAAAGCCTCAACCTGACGACCCTGGTCTCCCTGAGAATACGCGCCACCAGTCCCTGAAGACTCACACCTTCGTCCCCGTATGAGCCAATCTCGGTACCGGTCAGGACAATCTCCTGATAGCCGGCAGCAATCAGTTCTTTGACCCCGGCGACAATCCGGCAGGCAGGCAGGCTTTGCGCACGCCCGCGAACGTACGGCACAATACAGTAAGCGCAGGAGTTGTTGCAGCCGTCCTGAATCTTAACAAAGGCGCGCGTGCGCAGGGTGAGAAGGTCACTCCGGGAATTATCTGCCATACAATCAGAACCGGTAAAGTATTCATCCAGCAAAGCAACAAGATTTTCCTTACCGGCGTTGCCCACAACGACGCTGACACCGTCTATTCTGGAGAGCGCATGAGGTGCCCTTTCGGCATAACAGCCGGTCGCGATAATCAGGGCGTCAGGATTTCTCCGGTGCACGGCACTTAACGCCTGCCTTGACTTGCGGTCGGCAATATGGGTAACGGTACAGCTGTTCAGGATATAGACATCAGCCTCATCAGAAGGAGACACCAGCCGGTACCCGGCAGACATGAGCTTTCGGGCAATAAGCCCGCTTTCCGCCTGATTTAGCTTGCAGCCCAGGGTGTCAATCGCCACCCTGATATTTCTCTGATCCTGAACCATCTAAACTCTTTTCATCATTCCTGCCCTGTTATTTTCGACTGCTCTGCATCCTCTGGTCTTACACTGAATGCAGACTGATACTCTGCCGACAGGATACAGAGAGTGCTTCATTCCACGACCTCCCGATCAGGGATTATAGAAGGTAGCTTTAAACCCAGCGCGCAATCTCGCTGATGGGACGACGTACCCTTGGTCGGGGCGTCTCGGCGGCATAGCCCACCGGGATGACGGCAATAGGCATCATGTTATCCCCCAGGTCAAAGAGCTTATTCAGCAGCTGCCACTCGGTGAATCCGCCCACCCAGACGGTAGCCAGCCCCAGGCCGGTTGCCATGAGAATCATCTGCGTAATGGCAATAAACGTATTGGATACCATGGAAGGAAGGGTTTCCTGCATCGGCGGCGTCGGGAATGACTTCAGGTACTCCCGAAACTTGGTGTCAGCAGAGCGGCCCGAACTCGTGCTTGCCGTCGCCGTCCCGGTGCGAGCCGCCGCCGATTCCTGTCGTCTTTTATCCCTCTCCTCACGGGAATACATGCTACGGTCGGCAAAGCAGACGATATCCACCGGCGCTTCTGCGATGGATTTTTGCCCCCAGCAGATACGCGCCAGCTCCCCTTTTTTCTCCTGGTCACGGGTGACGATAAAAAACCATGGCTGCAGATTCATTGCCGACGGCGCCAGCCTTGCCGCTTCAAGCATCTCCCGAATCATGTCGTCAGGAACGTCAAGAGCCTGAAAATGGCGGATGCTGCGCCTCGTCTCGATGGCTTCCTTTACCGATATCATACGTTTCTCCTTATTATCTTAGTATGGTCATGATATTAAATACACGGGTGCGTGTCAATTCAGATAATTGACAGCACTAATTTGCATCTGGTTGCTTTGAGAGTGTCCTTGCGAGTGAAGTGAAGCAAACTGAATTATTACACACCCATCGAAGGGCTGGCTATCTCCATCGTTTCTGAGGTTCAATGAGCTGATGCCTGCCAAACAGGGAACCATCTCAGCCAACCAAAGCTCAGTCTATCCTGCTCCCAAAGCTCGGTTTGCATCTACCCCAATACATGAAAAATTCCCCTGTTGTAGTGTAAACATTAGCTTCAATAAAAAGTGGCTTTGAAGCTATAAATGCGAAACTTGGGCTAGCATAAAAGTCAACAATATGATACATTAAAAGTGGGTTACCTCCGGCTCACCGGGGGGTATCACGCAAAGTCTTTCCAACTTCGTCACTTGAATTCGTTCAGCATCCCTGCAGCAGGCTGCGGTGTATTCTCGGCAAAGTTTGATCAAGGAGGCGAAAAAGTGACAGAGATAGAAATCGGCACAATATCAACATTCTTTGCCAGGCCGGTAGTAGCCGGCATCGACCTGACCGGGTCCCTGAAACTGGGAGATATTATCCATATCAAGGGTCACTCAACCGATCTGCAGGTTACCGTTACCTCCATGCAGATCAATAATGCCAGCACTGAAGAGGCTGAGGCTGGGGACTCTGTCGGCGTCAAGGTTAACGGGCGCGTCAGAAAAGGGGACATTGTGTACAAGATTACGTAACGTGAGCGATAACACCCCCTTTCCCGTCCGGTTAAGCCAGGTCACTTGTGCCGCCCGGGTTCCGAGAGGACAGAGCAGCGAGGTGGTTAAATGCCCTCGTGGTCGTCAGGTAATGTTTTTAAACTATGCTCTTGACCAGGTTAGCCATTTCAATAGCAGCCACCGCAGCATCAAAACCCTTATTACCCATCTTGGTCCCGGCCCGCTCGATTGCCTGCTCAATGGTATCGGTCGTAAGAACACCAAAAATCACCGGCGTGCCGGTCGTAAGCCCCACATTGGCAATACCCTTGCTGACCTCAGCAGCAATATAATCAAAGTGCGGCGTACTGCCGCGAATGACCGCACCAAGGCAAATGACCGCATCATAACGCTTTGTCTCTGCCAGCTTCTTGGCGATCAGAGGGATTTCAAAGGCTCCGGGAACCCAGGCAACTTCAATCTCCTGAGGGTCAACACCATGACGCAGGAGAGCATCCTTTGCCCCTTCAATCAGCTTACTTGTGATAAACTCGTTAAAACGAGACGCAACAAGGGCAAACTTCAGCCCTTTTCCTACCAGCATGCCTTCAAAGCGACTACCCATTACTGCCTCCAAAAAATATCTTTCGGTCGAACCATGCTCTTTTAAATGCCCGCCATAATCAAGTAGTCATTTCTTCCCAACCCATGGCAACCCGCTTAATTATCGATCGGTAAATTGAGAACATGCCCCAATTTCTTCTGCTTCGTCTCCAGGTAATGGCGATTATACTCGTTGGGAGGACAGATAATCGGCAGGGTTTCGACAACCTTCAGTCCATAGCCTTCCAGACCAATCACCTTTTTGGGGTTATTGGTCAAAAGCCTTATCTCATGCAGTCCAAGTTCCGCCAGTATCTGAGCGCCGATACCGTAGTTCCTGAGGTCCGGAGGAAATCCAAGAGACAGGTTAGCCTCCACCGTATCCAGTCCCTTATCCTGAAGGGCGTAGGCGCGGATTTTATTATGGAAACCGATCCCCCTCCCTTCCTGCCTCATATACAGGAAGACACCACGACCCTCTGCGGCAATAGCCTGCATTGCCAGGGGAACCTGCTCCCCGCAATCACACCGCAGGCTTCTGAAGACATCTCCCGTAACACACTCGCTATGAACCCGCACCAGTACCGGTTTGTCACTGGAAATATCCCCCTTTACCAGCGCCAGGTGCTCACAGGGACCGATATCACTCTTATAGGCAATCGCGGTGAATTCACCGTATATCGTCGGGAGCTTAGCTTCAGCGACCCGGTGCACCAGACTTTCATGGCGGTTCCGGTAGGCAATAATATCCGTAATGGCGACAATCTTAAGCCCCCATTTCTCTGCCATCACCTCAAGCTGCGGCAACCTTGCCATTGTGCCGTCTTCGTTCATAATCTCGCAGATAACACCGGCGGGATAGAGTCC
>JBDRFO010000044.1:0-16817 GCA_043818655.1 Chloroflexota bacterium | reverse complement strand
TTTACGTTTGATATCCAGCTCGCCCAGGCGAGTGGAGCGGGCTGCCCGGGTTATTTCAATTGACCTGACGGTGGTTCGCGCCCTTTTCATAATCTCGATATTTGTCTCGATGTCTGCCTCATAATCAAAGCTCAGGATTGATGCGATTCCCTGTGGTATGTTCTCAGTAGGCACGATCTCAACACGCTTTGATGATAAGGACTGGACCTGATTTGCCGCCGGGATAACATTCTTGTTGTTGGTCAATAAGATTGCCTTGTCTGAGGGTGACTTTTCGACCGCCTGCAGCAATTCTTTCGTGCTGGGGTTCATCGTTTGCCCACCGGGAACAATGGCTGTCACCCCCAAGCTGCTGAAAACATCGCTGAGCCCATCCCCGGAGACAACAGCAATGATTGCCACATCAGAGGCCGGGGTCTTTTGTTTCCGCATCTGGAGGAAGTCCTGATACTGCTCATCCATGTTGCGGATACTTACCTGGTGAATCGTCCCCAGGGAGGTGGCATAATTGATGACATCACCCGGTTCCAGACTGTGAATATGCACCCTGATGGTGGATTCATCCCCGACGACGATCAGCGATTCCCCCTTCTTTTTCAGACGGGATTTTACTTTCTTCGGTTTCAGGTTATTCCCCTTTAGCAGGAACTCGGTGCAGTAACCGAAGGGCACCTCATCCGTCGTCATTTGCGACCGATTAGCCGTAAAGGGCAGATTACTGGCAATCACCTTGGGTTTACGAAACTGCATCTGGTCTACCTCACCATTGATGTAATGTAACGCCCCTTCCAGAATGGTATAAAGGCCCTGACCACCGGCATCGACCACCCCGGCCTGTCTGAGTATCGGAAGCAGTTCCGGAGTTCTGGCTACCGATTCACCGGCAGCACGAACCGCCGCTTCCATCACATCAAAAAGGTCAGCCCCGTTTTTTGCCTGCTTCTCTGCGGCAGCGGCGGCATCTTTCACGACCGTTAGTATCGTGCCCTCAACCGGATTGCTTACCCCGTTGCAGGCGGTAACTGATGCCTGATGCAGGGCTTCAGCAAAGTCCTTACCGTTAAGACAATCCTTACCTTCCATCCCTTTGGCGAGGCCACTCCAGATTTGTGAAAGGATGACACCACTGTTACCGCGTGCCCCCATCAGTGCCCCTTTCGCCACCGCTTGAGCCACCCCGGCAGCGCTGTGGTCCGGTGCTCGATAGGCTTCTTCCATAGAGGAACGCATCGTCAGGAGCATATTGGTTCCGGTATCACCGTCGGGCACGGGAAAAACATTTAAGGCATCAATTTCCGGGGCGCTCTTCTCCAGCCAGGAAGTAGCCGCAGCAAGCATGTTTCTAAAATCCTGCCCGTTGGCAGAATGAACCTGCCTCATCTTGATCCTCCTTATTGGTAAACCTGTCTCTAGAGGTCCGCCAGGCCAGCCCCTGCATGATCAAATTGAGCAGTCTTCTTAAGATTGCCCGTGATCCTTTTAGGGTTCTCCGATTCTGTCTCTTCTCTTCCTTGTCAGGCTTACCAACTTATGCTAAGATGTTATGGTATTTTATACCAACTTGTTGAAACAGTCAAAGGAGTATCTCTCATGAAATGTGATATCTGTGGGAAATCACCCCAGTTCGGACATAATGTCAGTCATTCAAAGCACTACACCAACCGGCGCTGGTTACCCAATATTCACCCTGTCACCGTTATTGTAGATGGGAAGAGCAAACGGCTCAAGATGTGCACAAGGTGCCAGCGTACCCAGATTAAGGCGAGACAGTCCGTCTAATCCGTCTCTGTCTTCCCTTCAGAAGCAGGGAGAAGCTGAAAGTCACTTTGGACAATAAGTGGTTTGGTTCTCTAAAACCTTACAATGCAATGTATCTCAGGTCGCCGAAGCCAGTCTTAAGCCGGGCACAATATCCATGTCCAGTCCGTCTATCTTCCCTGCCCGGAAGTGATAGTAACCACAGGCGGCTACCATCGCGGCGTTATCGGTGCACAGTCGCGGAGGGGGCACCAGGACGGGGACAGGCGAGCTGTCGATGAGATGTCGGCTCAGGAAGCGGTTTGCCGCCACCCCGCCAACCAGCAGGATTTGCCTTGCGCCCAGTTCCCTGGCAGCATCAATAGCTTTTGTCACCAGAACGTCAACCACCGACTGCTGAAAGCTTGCTGCCGCATCGGCGACAGTCGGTATTCCTGTTCCCTTCGCCGGGGATAACGCAATCTTGCCTCCCTCTACGAGACGAAGAACCGCCGTTTTCAGACCGCTGAAGCTGAAATCATAGGTTCCCTTCAGCCAGGCACGGGGAAAATCGATGGAGGCAACCCCTTCTCCAGCGGCGCGCTCAATCGCCGGTCCACCGGGGTAACCCAGTCCCAGCAGTCGGGCTGTCTTATCAAAAGCCTCGCCGGCAGCGTCATCCCGTGTCTGTCCGAGCAAAACGTAGTCGCCGTGTCCTTTTATGAAGACCAAGTCGCTATGTCCCCCGGAGACAATAAGACACACCAGCGGGAATTCGATCTCTCTGTCAATAAGAGCGCAGGCATAGATGTGCCCCTCTAGGTGATTGATGCCGGTAAGGGGTAAGCCGCGAGCCAGAGAAATTGCCTTGGCAACATTAACCCCCACGATGAGTGAGCCGGCCAGCCCCGGCCCCATGGTAACCGCAATCCCGTCCAGGTCATCCCATATGACACCCGCAGCGGCTAAAGCCTCTTTTACAATCGGGGTAATCGCCAGAATATGCTGGCGGGAAGCTACCTCAGGAACAATCCCACCGTAACGGGCATGAATCTCCACCTGGGAAGCAACGACATTGGACAGGATTTTGACACCATCGGTGACAACTGCGGCTGCGGTCTCATCACATGACGTGTCTATCCCCAGGATTTTCATACGCTGGCATTATAGCATAGATGATAAATATTTTTGACACATGACTACGCCAATGTTATGATGTAGAAAAGAATCCAACATCATACTTCGTTTGATTCAGAGCTAAAACACGATATGACACTCAGCAATATTTTTTATTTAGTCACCATATTCATCTGTATTGCACTATCTGCCTTTTTCTCCGCCTCGGAAACAGCCTTCATGTCGGTGCAGAAAATCCGCCTCCAGAATATGATTGAAAGAAATGTCAAGGGAGCCAAACGGGTAGCGAAAATTCTGGAACGCCCGGAACGGTTTATCTCGACGGTCCTCTTGGGCGACACACTCGCCAATACCGCCGCGGTCGTGCTTGCCACCACCCTTGCCGTTGCCTTCCTTGGTGAGACGCGGGGCGCTTTTGTCACCACGTTTGGTCTCACCATTGTCGTCTTAATATTCGGGCAGAGTATCCCCAAGACCCTCGCCGCCAGGCGTAATGAAAAGATTTCAATTATCTTTTCCCGTCCAATCGAGATGCTGTCGATACTTTTTACCCCCTTTGTGGTCGCATTAAGCTGGATATCCTCCAGCCTTACCCGGATGGCCGGTGGAACACCTGTTGCCCGCTCTATCACCAGTGTTGAAGAGATTCGTACGATGATAACCGTGGGTCGCAGGGATGGGGTTGTGGAACAAGAAGAAGCCGAGATGCTGAGGAATGTCTTTGAATTTAGCGATCACCCGGTACGTGATATCATGGTGCCACGCCTGGATGTCGTCGCCATCGAGCAGGGTTCAAAAATCTCTGATTTTTTTGTTATCTATGCGAAAGAGCCACTGTCGCAAACACCGGTATATAAAGACAGCATGGATAACGTTGTTGGTATCATCTCGGATAGGGATGTGCTGGTAGGTATCGCCAAGGGGGAGATAACCGGCGATAACCTTGTTGACGACCTGATGCATCCGCCTCAATTTACCCCTGACAGCAAACCGATCGGCAAGCTCTTTGCTGATATGAGGGAGAGAAACTACCGCCTGGCGATCGTCGTTGATGAGTACGGAGGCACGGCAGGTATTGTCAGTTTCTACCGCATGGCCGAGGAGGTTATGGGTGAGGTAAAAGACGGCCTGTCCGATAACGACTTTGAGGTCATTAACGAATACACCTTTCAGGTTGATGGCAGTATGCATATTGATGATGTAAATGAGGTAATGGGAACAGATCTGCCTCTTGGTGATTATGATACGATTGCCGGCTTTGTTCTGAGCCTGCTGGGGCACATCCCGAAACAGGGAGAGCAAATGAGATACAAAAACCTGAAAATGGTCATTACACAAATGAGAGGGACAAAAATAGAGGAAATACTAATTACCACGGAGGAACATGCAGCGCCTGCGCATTAGGTTCACGCGCGGGGAAGAGGTAAAATACATCTCCCACCTGGATATTACCCGCCTCTGGCAACGGGCTTTCCAGCGTGCTGATGTCCCCCTCTCCTACTCTCAGGGCTTTAACCCCCACCCGCAGATATCCCTTGCTGTTCCTCTGCCAGTGGGTGTCACCAGCCAGGCGGAACTGATGGACGCATTGTGCACCAGATTTGTCTCCCCTCACTATTTCACCACATCTGTGAACCGGGAGCTACCGCGGGGGATTGAGATACTTCAGGTCTACAATATTGCCTTAACCCTCCCGTCTTTACAGTCACAGGTGAGTTTCACCGAATATACTGTTTCGATTGAAACAGAAAAAGGGCAGGAAGAAATAGCGGCGGCGATTAACCATCTTCTCTCACGAAAAGAGCTGCCCTGGCAGCACGAGCGAGACACGGGCGTGCGTCGCTATGACCTCAGGGCGCTGGTGGATAGTATCTGGCTGGTCAGCACACTGGACGGTTGCTGCACGGTCGGCATGAAGCTACGCAGTGATAGCAGTGGCTCCGGCAGGCCCGAACAGGTAAGTGCCGCCCTGGGTTTTGACTGCTATCCATACCGGATTCACCGTACCGGTCTTTTTCTGAAAACAAGATAAAAAATTTTATGACAGGTTATTCGGAAGGCTTCCCGAAGCTGAGTACTGGTCTGACTCAGCCTGAGCTTGCTTTATGATACTGTCTGCAAATCATTACGAACAATAATGAAGGGGGACTGGATTGGTCAGAATTATCCTGGTGAGACATGCCCAGACAACATGGAACCAGTCACACCGCATCCAGGGCGGCAACAGCGATACACAGCTGAATGACGCAGGCGACTGGCAGTGCCGCTGTCTGGCAGAAAGGCTGAAGAGAGAAAAGGTGCAGGCAGTCTACTCCAGCCCGCTAAGCCGGGCGATCCATACTGCCAGGGCGATTGCTGAATGCCACGGGCTTGAGGTTGAGACAGATACAGCACTGCGGGAAATTAACTGCGGTACCATGGAGGGGAAATCAACGAGAGACATCGGCGAACGTCTCCAGAAGCTTGTCAAGGGGGCTGATGAAAACGAAATCCTCTTCAAAAACTGCGGCGGGGAGTCACTGCAGGAACTCAAAAGCCGTGCCTGGGGGGCAGTACTTCGCATGGTAAAAGAGCATCCGGACGGCACGGTGGTTGTTGTCAGCCATTACTTCGTCATTGCCGCCATTCTTTGTACCGTGCTGGAACTGCCGGTGACGGAACTGGGCAGATTCCGCCTGGGTGAGACCAGCGTCAGCACCATTAACTTTGACGGTTACGGACCGTTCCTCTCTCTTTTTAACGACCGTTGCCACCTTATGACCGCATAAATCTTTTTCATCTTCCTTACCCCATTCGGGATAAGGTCGGGTGATGAGATTCTCCCGGCACGATTTGCTTCAGTGAAGCTATTGTCAGGGGTAAGATAAAAGGGATGCCGGGCAAACGAAGCCTGCACCAATGTCCGGTCAAGCTTATAAGTGATACCAGAGTTATCTTAGCACGCTCATGCTGTTAATCGTATGTATTAACCTGAAGGGATACCAGCACTCCCCTACCCTGAGATTGAAGGAGATTTATCCCTTTACCACGATGAATATTATGTCAAGCAAACAAACGAAACCTCCGGAAGAAAGGGTGCTGCATTTCATGCAGCAAAACCACCTGGTGGAAGCAGGTGAGTTATTGCTTGTGGCGGTATCCGGCGGACCGGACTCTACCTGCCTGATTCACCTTCTGGATAAACTAAAGGATAAGCTCGGTATCAGGCTGCATCTTGCTCATCTCAACCACCGGTTGCGCGGTGCGGAATCGGAAGCCGACGCCCGCTTTGTTGTTGATCTTGCGTGCCAGCTTGGTCTTCCGGTGACAGTTGCGTCACGTGACGTCTCTGCCTACCAGAAAGAAAAGCGTCTGTCTCCGGAAGAGGCTGCCAGGGAGGTACGTTATAACTTCCTTGCGGAGCTGGGTAGTAAGTTTGGGGCAGACCGGGTGGCGGTGGGACACACGGCAAATGACCATCTTGAGACCATCCTGATGCACCTTATCAGGGGAAGCGGCACGAGGGGGCTAACCGGGCTTAGACCAAAAACAACATGGCGCTTCCGGGGTAATCGCATCAATATCATCAGACCCGTTTTTGTGCTGAGCCGCAGGGAGACAGAAGAATACTGCCGGAGCCGGAACCTGGCGTTCCGCATCGATCAAACCAACTTTTCCCTCTCACCATTAAGAAACCGTATCCGCCTTGAGCTTCTGCCCCTGCTTCAGAGCTACAATCCGGAAATTACCACGGCGCTCATGCGTACGGCACGTATTGCCGGCGACGACCTTGCCTTCATTGAGAGCGAGACGTCGAGGCTTAAAGCGGAGATTATGCAGAAGACAGAGAATACGGTTACGCTGAACAGGGAAAAACTCCTGGCGCTTCCCGCATCGCTTCAGCGGAGCCTGCTCAGAGAAGCGATTGATGATCTCACCGGTGACGTCAGAAACATTGAGATGGTTCATATTGAAGACATGCAGGGTCTGCTGGATAAAGGTGCCGGGAAGACAATCAACCTGCCGCGAGGGCTGGTCTTTGCGACAGAACATGAGCGTTATATCCTGAGCAAAAGTGAGATAGTTTTATCTCCCCTGCCGCCGCTGGAGAGTGAGTGTCCCTTGAAAGTGCCCGGCGAAACGAAAATACCCGGCTGGTGCATCGTTGCCAGCATTGTCAGCAGGAAAGAAATTAAAGATGCATTTACCGGAGAAAATAAGCTTGTTGTGTATTTTGATGGGGACAAAATCGGGGAGATACTGATGGTGCGCGGTCGCCGGAGGGGAGACTGTTTTCAGCCGCTGGGGATGGATGAGTTGAAAAAGGTCGGCGAGTTTATGATTGATGCGAAGGTCCCCCGCCGTCTGCGCGGGAACATTCCTGTTGTCTGCTCGCCACGGCAGATCATCTGGCTGGTCGGACTCCGCATGGACGAGCGGGTGAAGGTAACGGCGGACACAGAGAAGGTTTTGCGGCTGGAATTCGCACGGGACTAATCCGGTTCAAATTCCGAATGATCCCCACCCCCAGCGTCATTATCGTCCGGGAAAATATCCGGTATTTGCGTCTCTTGCTTGCGCCACCTCAGCCACAATACCAGCCCGAACAGCAGGCTTGCCTCCACGGCGATGGCAATTTCCACCTGGAAAATCCCGATTGTCTGCGTCTGGTAGAGAACAACATTATAATTGAGGACAGCATGCCAGAAGGCTGCCAGAAGATACATCTGCCAGGTTTTACCGCGCGCCAGCCCCCAGCCCACCAGGGCTGAGGCGGTAATATGGAAAGCCACGCTGAAGAACCTCTCCCAGATTCCAGCCACGGCCAGGACGCCGATAACCGAGGCCGCCCCCTGACTGAAAGGCGATGCCGCAAAGATTGCGTTAAGGAACCACTGGCCTCAAAGACACCAAAACCTGCCCCGGATATTGCCCCCACCGATAGTCCCAGCCTGGTATCATCTTTCAACCCGTGCCCCCACCAGTAGACCAGCATCGGCACCAGTTTTGCCGATTCCTGGACAATACCGGTGAGCAGGATTGCCGGGATGCCCGTCAGGAGAATGAGACGGATGTAAGTTTCCTCACCGAATATGTTTACGAGCAGGTTTCCTGCCAGTGTTTGCAGGGGTATCTGCACACGGGCAATCGAGATAACAAAGAGCAACGCACTGCTGAGAAAGACAAGCCATAACCAGGGGCTGCACCACTTGATCGGCAGAAGCGGTGCCAGCCAGATCGCACCAAAAAGAAAGGCCAGGCCAATCCCCGGGAAACCGGGGTCAGCAAAAAATACGGCTAAATCAGACAAGAGACGTCTTCACTCCCTGCTCACTATTTTGCCCGCAGCTTGGGAGAATTGAGATAAAATCCGGCAACATACTCCTTACCGGAAACTTCCTCGAAGGAAATCGTAATGATGACATCATCCGGCTCTAAAGAGAACCCTGCCCGGTAAATAACAACAGTGAACTGTCCCTGTTTTTCTGCCTGGACAAACTCTTTTTCGGTATAGTCACCGATTTTTTCTTTTACCATATCCCTGAGATTCTCAAAAATATCTTCCGGAATGGCATCTTTCATCTTCTGATTGAAACTATCGCAGAAGCTGCCATAATCGCCCTGACTCAGGGCAAGGAGCACATCCTCTGTCATCGGGTCGGCATATGCCCGGACAGCATTCACATCAACCGGCGATTTTGCGGAACAGCCCGGAAGCAGGCAGAGGAAAACACAGCAAACAACAACGGCTAAGGCTATACGTTTGATCGACTTAAACATCTTACATTACCCGTTTCAGCCTTGGGTTAGGCGTGATGCCGGGGATTCTACCCCTCTTGGCAACCGGTTTGCCGTTAATCTCATGAAGGTCGCCGGTAAAATCAATCGGGGCGGCAGCGGTGATGTAGCCGCCGACACCAAAGCCGTCAACCGGTGCCCCGCTCTCGATAAAGTCCCTGATGCGCTCCGGGGTAATACCACCACTGACGAATATTTTTACCTTCTTGAACCCGGCAAGGTCCAGTCTTGCCCTTACCTCTTTGACCAGGTCGTTGGTCACCCTGCCCCGCTCGGTTGGTGTATCCAGCCGCACACTGTCCAGTTTATCTCCCAGCGCCTCTGCCACGCGCAGGCTCTCCTCCGCCTCATCCTTGAAGGTATCCACCAGGGAGACACGCGATATTTCCGCCGGCATGTACCTGTCAAAAGCAACGGTTGCTTTCACGGTATCACCCATAATCAGGATCAGGGCATGGGGGGGATAGTGCCTGACGGCGCGACCCCGGACAACCTGGCGCCGGCAACACTGGAACAACCGGTACAACCACCAACCATGGCAGCGTAGTCCATGATACCGGCAACATAGGGATGAACATGACGGGCGCCAAAGCTGATTACCGGTATCCCTCCGGCGGCATCCTCGCACGCACGCGCGGCGGTTGCCCAGCCGCTGCCGTGAGCGAGAATTCCCAGCATGGCGGTCTCGTAAAGCCCGAAGCTCCGGTAAGGTGCGGTAATGCGCAGGGCCACCTCTTTCCGGCTCATCATAGCACCCTCATCCAGCGCCCATACCTCTCGCCTATCATCGGGAAGAACGCGGGCAAGGAGTGCCTTGACCTCCTCAATACCACAAAGGATACCGCTGCGACCGCTGGGGAAGACCTCCATGGTTACAGTGGGATTCAATCCCTCATTTTTCAGTATCTCGATGGTTCGGGCAAAGTAGATATCCGCCGTATCTCCAGACAGGACTGCCGCTGCCGGCTCAAATCGGGATACCTCCGGTGTCCCCGCACTGTAAACCGGTTTTGCCCCCAGCACCTTTGCCATGTGCTCCAGGGCACTCCGGTGTGCTTTTTCATCAAAAGAGGCAACGCAGTCAACCGGCACTTCCACGTCATAATCGCGGTTCCTGGCATCGGAGACAGTATGCATAACACAGATATCGGTGCAGACACCGCAGACAATGATCTTTTTCGGTTTGAGCCGAGCAAGTCTTTCTTCAAGGGGCGTCCCGAAAAAGGCGCTGTAACGCTTCTTTTTGATGATCTCGCCGGGATAGGAGGCAAGCTCCGAAATAATCTCTGTTTCTGCCGTGCCCTCAATGCAATGAGGCGGGAACATCTTAAACTCATCATCATCCGGTAAATGGCGATCACAGATAAAGAAAATGTGCGCACCCCCCTCAAGCTCTTTTTCCAGAAGTGTCCTGACATTCGGGATAATACCGCGCGCCTTTGCCCCGCAGTAAAGGGGGTGACCCTCCTCCAGGAATCCTCTCAGCATATCCACGACGAGAACGACGTTTGCCATCAGATTACCCTCCGTTCCAGAAGCCGGAAATAATTTATAAACAATGACAGAATATCCCCCCTCTTTATCCTATGGAAAGTAGAGGATGGTAGAAGCCACCCAGAAAACCCGGTACCGCAAGACAGGGTATATTTGGTGCTCAGATGCGAAAATAACGCCTCTGGATGGCTTGTGAAGTCTCTTTTTCCGGGCTGATTAATGTCTGAAATGTCTTCTGCCGGTAAAGACCATGGCGATATTATATTTGTCCGCTGCCTTGATGGACTCTTCATCCCTGATTGAGCCGCCGGGCTGGATGATGGCGGTGACGCCTGCCTCGGCAGCGGCCTCGACACTGTCAGCAAACGGGAACATGGCATCCGATGCCATCACACTGCCCTTTGACCGGTCACCTGCCCTTTCCCTGGCGATCGCCACGCTGGCGATGCGGCTGGGCTGTCCTGCGCCCATACCCAGGAGCGTTTTATCCTTTGCCAGGACGATGGCGTTTGACTTAACCCATTTCACGGCACGCCAGGCAAAGAGCATGTCCTCCACCTCCGACGGCGCCGGCTCTCTTCTAGTCACAATCTTGAGCTGAACATCGCTCTCAGCAAGGGTGTCGGCATCCGCAACCAGAAATCCGCCCTTAACACGGCGGTAATCCCGGTAGCCGGGTGGCGTGTTTCCGTAACCGGGTGGCAGCTCTGCCTGCAGAATCCGCAGGTCTTTCTTTTTCTTAAGCAGCTCAAGCGCCCTGTCGTCATAACCCGGCGCAATAACTATCTCGTAGAAAACAGACCGCATCTCGTAGGCCAGGGGGAAGGTGACAGGTCGGTTGCTCACCATGATCCCACCGAAGGCAGCCAGCGGGTCACCGGATAAGGCGCGCTTGTATGCTTCAACCATATCGTCATGGCTGGCAAGCCCGCAGGGGTTGGTGTGCTTGATGACGGCAACGATAGGGGCGGCAAAATCGGTAACCGCTGCCCAGGCGGAATCGGCATCCATGATATTGTTATAAGAAAGCACCTTGCCGGAAAGCACCTTTGCCCAGGTAATGCCCGTGTCCTGTTTTTTACTGCTGGCGGTCTGCTCCGCATAGAACGCCGCTCTCTGGTGCGGGTTCTCCCCGTAGCGCAGTCCGTAGCGCTTTTTCAGGGCAACGGTAAGCTCTTCCGGAAAATCAGGCATATCCTGCCTAAGGTACTGCGCAATCGCGGTGTCGTACATGGCAACATGCTGAAAGGCTTTCTGTGCCAGTCTTTTACGTTCGGCAAAGTCCAGCGTGTTGCCTTTTATCCGCTCCAGAACAGACGGGTAGTCATCAGGGTCAACAAGCACGATAACGCTCTGGAAATTTTTACCGGCAGCCCTTATCAGGCTGGGACCACCGATATCAATGTTCTCGATTGCCTCATCAAATGTGGTGCCTTCTTTAGAGACAGTCTGAACGAAGGGATAAAGGTTGACCGCAATCAGGTCAATGGTTTCGATGTTGTTTTTTGCAATCTCCGCCATGTGCCGGGGCAAATCGCGCCGTGCCAGGATACCACCATAGACCACGGGGTGCAGTGTCTTTACCCGCCCGTCGAGAATCTCCGGGAAGCCGGTAAGATCGGAAATGCTCGTGACTTTCACACTGGCTTCTTCCAGCACTTTCTTCGTACCACCGGTGCTGTATATCTCGTAGCCAAGCTCCGCCAGTCCCCTGGTAAAATCCGCCAGCCCACTTTTATCGGAAACACTTATTATCGCGCGCATCAGCACACTCCTTAGTTTACTTTATTAGTTTACTTTATTCCGCTTGAAACCCCTGCCGTCAATAATTACCCTGGTCTCATCCACCTGTTTGACAACCTCACCAAGAATAACTGCCTCCGGCAGGGCGCTTTGTATCCGGGGAACCTTATCCGGCGCAGTGATGAGAACCATGCCGATACCCATGTTAAAGACCTGATACATCTCATCTCTGGTAACATTCCCCTGTTTTTCAATCATCCGGAAAATTGGCGGCACGACCCAAGACGTGCTGTGAAATACTGCTGCCATGCCTTCAGGGAGAACCCGCGGCACATTACCCACCAGCCCCCCACCGGTAATATGGGCAATGCCTTTCAAAAGAGGCAGAACCGGTTTTAGCTGGTGATAGTAGCACCGGTGTGGTCTTAAAAGCTCCTCTCCCAGCGTTTTCCCAAGCTCAGGAGAAAATGCATTTAAGATGGCTTTATCGGTGCCGAAAACCTTGCGTACCAGGGAATAGCCATTGGTATGCAAGCCGCTGGAAGAGAGTCCCAGGACGGCATCACCGGCCAGAATATCCTTTCCCATGATAATCCCTGATTTTTCCACGACGCCGACAATGAACCCGGCAAGGTCATAGTCCTCACCGTGATAGAGTCCGGGCATCTCGGCGGTCTCACCGCCAATTAAGGCGCAGCCAGCCTCGCGGCAGGCATCCGTCAACCCTCTGGCAATGGAGGCGACCTTTTCGGGCACCAGTTTACCCATGCCGATATAGTCCAGGAAGAGAAGTGGGCTTGCCCCGCACGTGAGAATATCATTGACACAGTGGTTAACAATATCAATGCCAACCGTATCATGCTTGTCCAGAACTGAGGCGACCAGGAGCTTTGTGCCCACCCCGTCAACGTGCGATACCAGCACCGGCTCCCGGTATCCTTTGAACTCATAAAGCCCGCCAAAAAAACCAATGCCCGACAGTACTTCGGGCCCATAGGTTGTTCTGGCGTAACGCTTGATAAACTCTTTCGCCCGGGCAGCGGCATCAATATCAACACCGGCACCGGCGTAAGCGTCTTTTACCGGATTTATCTCCATAGATTCCCTCCATGCTAGAGCCATCCTCCCGAATGAGTCATGTCCTTACCTGTTCCGGGCAACTCACAGGAACCACAGCAGGATGA
This sequence comes from Chloroflexota bacterium, assembly GCA_043818655.1. Classification (GTDB taxonomy): domain Bacteria; phylum Chloroflexota; class Dehalococcoidia; order Dehalococcoidales; family JAZDNC01; genus JBDRFO01. The sequence continues at coordinate 3,744 of JBDRFO010000044.1, read as the reverse complement.
TAATCTATAATATACCACTGAAAGCGGGTAGCTGCAATTATGAGGTTTGTCAACCTTCGGGACAGTATCACTTTAATGGGGGAAGCGCGCAGGATATTATCCGGGCTTCGCTTTAACGCTCGTCACCGACAATAGAGGCTTTTTTTGCCGGCGGCATGTTCTCCAGCCCCATCTTGTCCAGTTCCAGCTGCACGGGGATGGGATAATCCCCGGTAAAGCAGGCGGTACAAAAGGTTTCTTCAGGTAAACCGATTGCCTCAAACAGACCTTTAAGGCTGAGATAGCCCAGAGAATCAGCATCGATGTATTTTCTGATCTCTTCGACTGTCTTCTGCGCGGCGATAAGCTCTTGACGGGTTGCCATGTCCACGCCAAAGAAGCAGGGATACCGAAGGGGTGGTGCACAGATGCGCATATGGACTTCTTTTGCCCCGGCTGACCGCAAGAGTTTTACAACCTGCGGTGTCGTTGTGCCGCGGACAATGCTGTCATCAACGACAACCAGTCTTTTCCCTGAGATAAGCTTGGGCAGCGGGTTAAACTTCAGTTTCACACCAAGGTCGCGAATGCGCTGGTCGGGCTGGATAAAGGTACGTCCGACATAGCGGTTCTTGAGCAATCCCTCCGCTAGCGGTATCCCTGATGCCAGGGAATATCCATTGCCGGCCGCCGTTGCCGAATCCGGCACGCCAATCACAAGGTCAGCTTCTACCGGATATTCCTTGGCGAGACGGGCACCCATTGCTTGACGAGCGGTGTAAAGGAGACGACCGTTAATCACGCTGTCGGGGCGGGCAAAATAGATATACTCAAAAATACAGAGTCCCTTGCGCGGGCTGGGCTCCTTAAAGCTCTCGATGCCGTTTTCTGTAATTGAGACGATCTCCCCGGGCTCAATCTCACGGATAAACACAGCGCCGATATGATCCAGGGCGCAGCTTTCCGAGGCGATCACCCAGTCGGAGTTAATCTTACCCAGGCATAGCGGACGCACCCCGAGAGGGTCACGGATACCGAAAAGCCGGTCTTTTGTGATGAGTGTGATCGAATAGGCGCCCTGGAGACGACGCATGGCATAACGTATCCGGTCAATCCAGTTACTCTCATGTGATGAGAGAATCAGGTTGGCGATAACCTCGGTATCCGTTGAGGTCTTAAAAGTATAACCCTGTTCGGAAAGCTCTTTATAAAGGGCTTCAGCATTAACGATATTACCGTTGTGAGCCAGGGCAAGCTTGTTGTCACCTTCCCCGACAAGGAAGGGCTGCGCGTTTGCCAGCTTGCTGGAGCCACGGGTGGAATAGCGGTTATGACCGATAGCAATGTGCCCGACAAGCTTTTCCAGGGAACTCTCATCAAAGACCTGAGATACCAGCCCCATACCCGCATGTACCTGAATCTTTTTACCATCGGCGGTGGCAATCCCGGCACTCTCTTGACCACGATGCTGCAGGGCAAAAAGGGCAAAAAAGGTGAGCCGGGCAACATCATCGTGCGTTGTGTAAACACCAAAGACACCGCAACTCTCGTGCAAATCCATCGCCCCTTATCTAGTTGCAGGTTTCCGCAAAAGGATAACTACTTGCTATCCAAAATTGTTTTCCCCCAAATCCGGGCATGTAATGCGCTCTATCTCCGCATGTTAAGTTTCTTGGTGACGCCTAAATTATATTCCCTTTCCCACAGGTGGGTCAATGATAGATTTTCTGGGTTTTCTTTGGTTTTGGTTAGTAAATGTCATTGCGAGTAGCAGCAGCGACGAAGCAATCCGTCCCGCACACCGTGATTTTACGGATTGCTTCACGTAGTTTACCCTGAGCGCAGCGTGGGGCTCGTAGTGACAGAGCAGCTGCGATATAAGCCATCTCATAAATGGGTTTTATTCCGTCCGGTAGACACAACTCTCCTGCACCGATGGTATTTATCGGGTAAGCCTTAACTTTTTTGTCGCTTCGCTTCTTACAATGACAATTCAGTTTCAATCAAAATGGAAATTTAACAGATAAGAATGAGGAGAACCACCGAAAAATTACGTTGTGAAAGCAGGTAAAGACAGGCTATACTCTTCTCCATACATGCGCGTCTTATCAAGACGCAGTGCTGTGACAGGACGAAATAAAAAGGTGGTTAAATTATATAAATGAGGAGAAATGATAAGGAAATCAGGGATAGGAGCGAAATGGAATCAATCATGGAAAAGGCTGCTGTCTGCCGCATTGGCCTCTCGGAAAATAATATTCCTTATGTCGTCCCGGTAAACTACGGTTACAGAGAAAACCGGTTGTATTTTCACGCGGCACCCCAGGGAAAAAAGATTGATATCCTCAGGCAGAACAATCATGTTTGCTTTGAGATAGACATTGACTGCGCGCTTGTGAAATCCGAAACCCCGTGCGCATGGGGCATGAGATACCGGAGTGTTATCGGGTTCGGTAAGGCATTTCCCGTTCATGGATTTGAGGAAAAGAAGACAGCACTCAATTTGATCTGCGCGCACTATTCAGGCGACGCGTTTGATTTTAACAAAGACCAGATGGAAAAGGTCGCGGTTTTCCGGGTTGAGATCGAGAGTATGACCGGGAAAAAATCGGGATACTGATGGAGTAATCGTCTCAGAAACCGGCTTTATTCAGCCGGGACGTATCATGTTTTACCAGGGTATCCTTTATGTTAAATTGATTTAGAGGTACCCTTTCTTTTCGCAGTGGTTGCTGCCTTTTGATATGCCTCGGAGGCATGAAAGGAGCTTCGCACCAGGGGGCCCGACAAAACAGCGGCAAAACCCATTTTGAGACCTGCGTTCCGATACTCCTCAAACTCCTGCGGCAAAATATACCTTACGATTCTGTGGTGTTTTGCGGAGGGGGCTAAATACTGACCGATGGTCAGGATGTCACATTTAACACCCCTGAGGTCAGCCATTACCTGCATGACCTCCTCGCTGGTTTCACCAAGCCCCACCATCAGTCCCGATTTGGTCAGAATACTGCTGGAAAACCACTTCGCCTGCCGCAAAAGTGTCAGCGAGCGCCCGTAGTCCGCCTCAGGGCGCACCTCCCGGTAAAGACGGGGCACTGTTTCCATATTATGGTTCAGGATGGTGGGATGAGCATTTAAGAGTGTCTGTAAAGCAGCAGAAGAACCCCCGAAATCGGGCACCAGGACCTCGATTAAAAGTGCCGGGTTAGATTCGTAAAGCGCCCTGACCGTCCTGACGAAGTGAGCAGCCCCATCGTCAGGGAGGTCATCCCTGGTCACGGAAGTGATGACAACATACTTTAGCCCCAGCTTTGCCACGGCGGCGACAACGTGCGCCGGTTCTTCCGGGTCAACTGCCTCCGGTTTTCCCTTGGTGACGGCACAAAACGTGCAGTTCCTCGTGCAGGTGTTTCCCAAGATCATGAAGGTTGCCGTCCCGTCAGCAAAACAGCCGCTACGGTTGGGACACATCGCACTCTCACAGACCGTATGCAGCTTTAAGCCCCGCATCAGCCGGTTCATTCGCTCAATCTTAACAGGGTCGAGAGAAACAGGCTTCAACCACTCAGGACGTCTTACATGTTCGTGCATTTTAAAGCTACCTTACTTTAACGATTATCATTCTTTAGTGAAACCCGAAGGGCAGAAACCCACGGGCTTGCCCGTGGATGAATGTAATTCGCCCGAAGGGTATTAACAATTATATCTTGCGATTACAGATATCAACTCCGTTAAACTATTTTGCCAACCTAATTTTTAAAAGCC
>JBDRFO010000043.1:0-11614 GCA_043818655.1 Chloroflexota bacterium | reverse complement strand
AGGCGACGTAGCCAAGTGGTAAGGCGAGGGTCTGCAAAACCCTTATGCAGCGGTCCGAATCCGCTCGTCGCCTCCATTATTTTCCCCGAGATGAAGAGACCTTTTCCGGCATAACAGATTGAGAAATCAGGCAACTCTGGGATGCCCCACTCTTCAAAATTCTTGATGTGGCACTACCCTGCAATATAAAATATTGCAGGCAAAGCACCTTTTTGCTATAATCTCTTCATAGGATTTTCTTAAGGAGTAGCCCACAGGTTAAAAAATATTACTGCCGTATAGAGATAAGGAGCTTTTATCATCCTTACTGTTGCATGTGTCACGGGTTTATGGTGCTTGTTGAGTTGATCAAATCCTTCCTGAACATCCGTCCAAATCCCGGGCACTCAGCCGAGGAAAGTCAGTATTTCCCAGCCGAACTAAAATCTCTCAGCCAACACTTAAATCAAGAGGTATATCTATGCGGCAAAACATGGCAAGAAAAGTCAGGAGTTACGCACTTGAAGACAAAGTTTGCGGCTATTTCGCATCTCCCGCACGTATAAAACCGCTTTCAACTGCGTAAGTTATAGAAGTATGAAAATAGCGGAAAAGAAAATTTGGGAGAGACCGTCAGTAGATACAGGTGTCAGCGCCGGTGACATTAAAAGAGCCATCCTGGGTGGTGGCGATGTCTCAGCGTTCACAGAGCCGTGGCACAAATTTCTGCGGGCTTCCCCTGTTCCTACCTTGGCAGCACTGGCGGCGCCGGTAACCCTACCGGAAAGCGCAGCTCTGATCCGGCAAACTGCCGGAGACCTGGAGCCGGTGGTTACCGCATGGATAGAAGGGAAAGAGCTGCCGACAATGGCTAAGGCAAAGATTGACCTGACCCTGGTCGGGTTGCCTCCACACGGCAGGAACGTTGGCAGGTATCTGGAGCGTATGATCGATGAGATGCAGCCGGATATCATTGCCGTTGACACTACCCCTCTCTTCTTGAGTGCCGAGATGCTCTATGCCTTCAGCCTTCCCTGTGCCGTCGGGTTGCCCGCTTACGGGCAAATTATGAGCAAAGACCTGGGATACTCCTGCGCCGGTATGTCTTTCTATCCGGGTAATATGTGTGAGACAGCCATCGTGAAGGGTTGGTTTGGCAAAATTCCTCTTCTTCCCATCGGCGTGCCGACGCTGGCGTGGGAATACTCGGAATCAGATTACACGATGACTTATATGGATAAAAGCTACGCCGATAAGAACAGTGCCAGACCTCTTCTGCTTTCCGCCTATCGTGCCCTTGATGAAGCCCTTGACGGGATCACCGGTCTTGAGGGAAACGCAGCGAAAGCCATGGAAATTTCCCAGAGCCTGATGAAAAGCATCGGCAGCAAACTGAGGGAAGACTTTATCGATGAGGCATGCTACCTTGGCAGCAGGCTGATGGATCTGGCCCCTTATATCAGTACACTGGAACGTCCTCCCCGGATTCTGGTCCTTGTTGATCTGACGCACTACGCTGATCTGGAGGATGCTGCCAAGCTACTGAAGCTGGGCGTTGCCGATGAGATTTATACCCCGCCGAAGAGCAATATCCTGGCTACGGAGGCCGTGCTGGTTAACAGGAATCCCGATAAGCTGGATGAAGAAGCACAGGAGCTTATCCCGGAGACAAGTCTGATGCAGGAACTCTTCCGGCAGGAACTTGACAGGCTGATGAAAGATAAGGGAAACGAAGCACTGTCGGAATCTGAACTGGATAAACTCATTCCCCTAATTGTCAACCATACACGCCATCACCCGGATGTTGCCCATGGCGCCAGCGTGCGGGGAACAATTGCCCTGAAAGAAGTCCTTGATGGTCTGTCGCTCATGCGTGGGGGGTTGACGCGGGATAACCTGGCGAAAGCGGCGCTTATTACCCTGCCTCCCCGGATGACAGGTAAACAAAAAGATAATGAGACAGATGTTGTTGCCGATATTGCGAAGGAAGCTCTTTATCAGATTCATTTCTCCCCGTCCGGCAGTGAAACAGTAGCCGAAGCAACTCAGATGTGGATATCACCTGAGGATATCATGAAAAGTCTCAAGGACCTGAAACCGCTCTCCGATGCGCCGGCGGAAAAGGCGGGGCAAAAAAACCTGCCTGCCATTGTTGCTGATCCCAATATGAGTCAGGAGCTACTAAAACGCCTGGAATCCCAGAAGCTGCTGAAAAAAGGGGCAAATGGCCAGTACTCGATGACCAAGAGGGCGATTGATTTCCTGATAAATGATCTTGAAGACAGATTCAAGTCCGGCTCCATCACCCGTGCCCAGTACGCCCTGGAAAAAGACCGCCTGACGCAGATGCTTAAGCAAGCCTCCAAGACCCCTTTCAAGATGTCAGCCAAGGACCTGGCGAACACCATTATGGAGATGATGGATGCCCAGGATAAGCAGTGGAACAGCCAGGTAAGCTTTGAGCGGATGCACATTTATTACCATGTTAAGGAAAACAAAGGTGGGATGGAGCTCAGCCCGGAGAAAAAGGACTATTACGGGCTTAAGATGCTGATCGATGGGCTGGAAGAGCAGGGAATACTCAGAGCTACAGAGAAAGCGGATTTTAACATTACCGGTGAAGCACTGGATATCCTGCTGGATTACCTGATAAGCGGCGACAACAGTGGACGGGGTCTTGAAGGTGCGATTGACAAGGGCAAGACACTTGTCCATGAACGCAAGCAAGAGGTGCGGAAATTCACTTCGGGAGACGTGTTCCGCGATATCTCGGTGCGGCACACATTGCAGGAAATCGCCAGGCAGAGGAAAGACCTCAGCAGCCTCAAGCAGGGAGACTTCCGTGTCTTCATGAAGCAGCGGCGGAAACTGCAGTCGGATATTGTTATCTGTATGGATATCAGTGGCTCCATGGGTTTCCAGCATAAGATGATCTATGCCCGGCTGGCGGCGGCGGGACTGATTAAGGCGGCGATTGACAACGGGGATAGAATCGGTGCGGTTGCCTTTAACAACTCAGGGGATACCATGTCTCCCCTGACCGACAAGGATAAGGAAACACTGACAGACTATATCGTCAAGCTGAGTCCCAAGGGTAATACCAACATCGGGGACGGCATAAGATGCGCCGCGGAGCTCCTGAACCAGGGCTCCTCCCGTAATCAGAAATACATTATTCTCATCACCGATGGTGAACCAACGGCGATATCACAGAACGTCTTTAACCAGATCAAAGAGGTTAAAGAAAAGGACCTGACCGAGGAATCGGCCCTGCTGGAAACGAAGAAAGCAGCCGCAAAGGGGATAAGGCTTTCGGTGATTCACATTGCCACTGAGTTCGAGGCCAGTGGTGAGTTTATTCGAAATGTCGCCCGTATTGGCCAGGGTAAGGTGCGCCGGATGAGCAGTCCGGATGACCTGAAGGCCATTATTCGGGGGAAATAGACGTTTATTGTTGATTTAGTTAGGAGGCTTATACGTGGAATTAAGGGAAGAACTGCGCCATTCTATACTGACCATGCTGAAAGAGGGGAAAGACCCGCTTGATGGATTTTACGCCAAAGAGGATACCAAAGAGGCGATCATGGCGGTTATTATCTCCGGACGTCATCTGCTTCTGGAGGGGCCGCCGGGCACAGGAAAGACAACCCTTGCCAAGATTTTAGCCAGCCGCCTTGAAGCGATGAAGATCGTGGAGGGATGCCGTTACAACTGTGACCCGGAGTCCCCGTGCTGTCCCGACTGTCTTTCGAAAAGGACAGGGCCTGGCGCTATCACCATTCCCGGCAGCGAGCGCTTCATCCGGGTACAGGGATCTCCTGAGCTTATGCCGGAAGACCTGCTGGGGGACATTGACCCGGTAATTGCCATGCAGTATGGTATTCACGACCCGCGGGCTTTTACGCCGGGCAGAATCCAGCGCGCCAACCGGAAAATCCTGTTCATTGATGAGCTGAACAGGATTCCGGAAAGGACACAAAACACCCTGATCCAGGTGCTGGAGGAAAGGACAACCACGATTGCCGGGTTTGAGATCAACATTCCGGTTGATACGATTGTTATTTCCACACAAAACCCGGAGGAGTATGCCGGCGTCGACCGTATCTCGGAGACACTGGGTGACCGCTTTGAGCGTGTTCAGATTGGCTACCCCAACCAGGAAGAAGAGGTGCAGATTTTAAGGCGCTACGCGCGGAAGTATAGCGGCATCCATTTTGCGGATGATCTTCTCCCCGGGGTGGTGAGAATATCCCAGTCAACGCGAACCACCGAGGAAATATCCCGCCCGGCCAGTGTGCGTGCTTCGATTGCCACCTTTGAACAGGCCCAGGCAATCGCCCAGTTGAGAGGCAGAGATAGTGTTAACCAGGAGGATATTGAGAAGGCTGCTGTCATCAGCCTGGAGGGCAGGGTCGAGGTCTCACCCAGCAGCCAGTATTACGAAAAACCCGAAGACCTGTTCCGGCAGATTGTGCACAGGAGTCTTGAGAACGAGTAAATAAGAGAAGTCATCCTGCCGGGAAAGTCAATTGAAAAAGATCAGGGGAGGGGCGAAGTCCCCTCCCTTTCATATCCGAATTCATCCCGAAACTCAGTATCGTAAGATAGGGCACATTACTCATATTCGGGAAAACAGTTTCTGGCTAGCTTGAAGATTTCCCGTGACTTTATCCATGCAATTTCCTGAGAGAATCCAGGGTATACTCCGCTTGCGATGTTCTTTTTTACGGGCGGGACTTGAGTGCCTCGTTAAGCTTATCGGGGAAATTTACCGTCATGCCGTCCACCCCGCAGCTTAAAGCGTGTTGCATCAGCTCCTCGTTCCCGACACCCCACGCCCTTACCTCCAGCCCGTTGTCTTTTGCCAGCAACACGTCCTGAGACGTCAGCTCCTTTGCGTTCGGGCAGATTTGCTGTCCGCCAATCGATTTTAGTTGCCCGATTGTATCCAGGGTGATTTTTTCGTTCAGCAGGTAGCCGATTTTGATGGTCGGATCAACCCGGCGCGTGGTAGCCAGATTCTCAAAGATAAAAGAGGTCATGGTTACCTTTTCTCTTACCTGGTAGCGGTCAACCAGCTTCATAACCCCCTTCACCTCTTCTTCGGTGAAATGCGCTTTAAGCTCGATGGCAAGGATGATTTCCTTCCCGCCAAAGAAGCGGAGAAACTCATCAAAGGTTATCAGTCTCTCGCCCCGGTATTTCGGTGAAAACCATGTGCCGGCATCAAACTGCTTCAGTTCCTCCCACGTGTAGTCGGCGGGATAACCCTTTCTGTCGGTCTTGCCGTCTAATTTGTCATCGTGATAGAGAAAGACCACGCCGTCACTGCTCTTCTGCAAATCGGTCTCAATGCCGCTGGCATCAAGCTCAATCGCTTTACAAAAAGCCGCCAGGGTATTTTCGGGGGCATAGGCTGAGGCACCGCGGTGCGCCAGGTTCATAAATTTCATTTTCCCACCCCTTGTTTCCAAATAATGGCTTTATTATATGATAGATGTTGCCAAAGGAATACCGGCTTTTGTGAAGAAACATCTGACGCCTCTTCTTAGAAGTCATCCGGAAACTAATTTTCCGCTTCTAGCATGTAATGCGCTCTGTCTCACAATATTGCGTTTCCGGATGACTTCTAACAACCATGAGGTTTTGCTTCCTCAACCTGGCATTAACCTGATAACCCGGAACTCCGGGTTTTTCTTTCTTATCATCAGTATCAGGATGAGCCGAAGATGCGAAAGGCGTTATTCAGGATTGTATCAGACCAGGTTTTCGTTCCGGTAAAACCCTGGGGAAAATTGGAAAAGAGCAGCCTTGTTCCCCCCTGCGGTAGCAGTTTTGAGGCTATTTTCACACCGGTAGCTCTGCTGTACTGGAGGCTGTCGACAACCACGGTGACATTTTCCTCTTTCCCCTTTGCGACGAGCGCATTGATTACCTCATCAGGATTCGCTTCAAGCTCGTTAAACGTTGCCGTCACCCCGAAGCCCAGCCATGTAAGGAACCCTTCCAGGTGCTCTTCGCAAATCACATTGGTGCTCGGTAGCAATCCCGACGCAAAGGCGCTTTCTGCCACCGCCTGCATGTGGGCTTCACGGTATCTGATCTCTTCTTGATATGTGGCGGCTGCCTTAAGGTAAACGTTAGCCCGGTTGGGGTCGCTTTCTGCCAGCACATCCGCAATTTTCTCTGCTGCTTCAAGCTGACCTGCGGGTAACAGCCAGTCTTCGTGCAGACTGAGCTGAAATATCCTGATGGGAGGCGTTGCGTTGTTGCGCTCGGTCAACTCCTGCGGCAGGATATCTTTCTGCCAGTCGTGGATCACGATAATCTCAGCCCCGGACAGCATTTCCATTTCTTCCGGTTGCAGTTCGTATTTCAAAGGATTTTGCGCTGGCGGGACGATACTGGTCGCATTTACCGCACGTCCGCCAATCTGGGTAACCACTGCCGCAATTTGCGTTGTTCCTGCGACGACCTCCAGCCTCGGCGCAAATAATGATGAGCAGCTCAGGTTTAAGCCGAACAGGGATAGCAGTATGGATGCGATGAGAAATGCTGCTGCAGTATGTTTTGTCATTGTTTCAGGGCGGTGCAGAATGATGGCCGGTCCTCTCCTGTAGTGCTTCTTTTCAATTATGGTTGATAAGCTGGTTTTCGCCATCTCCAATTCATGTCGAAACGACCATGATTGGACGAAAGATATATCAAGCACCCGTTGGTACAGGGGCATATTCCTGACGGCGGGTGCGTATGCCAAATTTTACTTACACTCTATCCGGGTGCCTTTCTATGGCTGAGCGTGAAATCCTGCCGGTCTTGCGGTGCCGGGTTTCTGGATGACTGCTACTTGATGCCCTTCCCTGTAGAATCCTTCCAGATCACGCACTGAAAGGACTGTCCCCATCACCACAATCCTGTCGTTGACCACCACTGACGAACATATCATGATACCATTTTCTTCCCTTTCGCGGAAAGCATAAACAGCATCTCGTTTTACTCATTCTTTGTTGCTATTACGTGAATTTGAGACGAGGAAAGTCGAGACGGCAACCAAGATTGATAAAAATTCAGCAGCTCTTACTGCCCGCTTCGGATGGGCGGAGGCAAAGGGTGGAATCCTGTGCATCCATCGAAAAAGAACAGAACCCGGCATCACTTCCGTAACGCTGTTCCGGGTATCGGGAAGCCGTCCGGTACACCTTTTCCGGTTTCGGCACATAGCGGTCAGGGATAAGGCGGATGCAATACCTTTCAGGACAAAAACAAGCCGAAAACATAGCCGGTAAGTGATGCAAAAAGATACACCAGGGCAGCATACACGAGGGTTTTTTTCAGCCCCATAATCTTACGGATAACCAGAATGCCGGGCAGGGAAATTGCGGAGCCGGTCAGCAGGACGGCAAGGGATGGGCCACTCCCCATACCAAGAACCGCAAATGCCTTGACCACCGGTACCAAGCTCAGGCTGCAGAACTCAAGGAGCGTGCCCGCAAAGCTGGCAATGACGCAGGCAAGCAGCCCGTTGCCCCCGACGTATGGCGTCACCAGCCAGTGAGGAATCATGGATGCGATCAGGGTGGCGACAAGCACACCGGATAAAAACCACGGCAGGAGCATTTTAATAAGGTCCAGTGTCACCTGCATCCATCGTATCAGCTCATCTTTCGTAAAGTAGCGTTTCAGGAAGACAAGCAAGAAAACCAGAGGTAGTGGTGACCATGCCCAGTACCTTGAACCAAGCAGGTCAAGAATGAATATCAGTGTGACCAGAAGCACCGCCTGCTGCCAAATGCTTTTCCCTTCTTCGTTCTCGGTAGCATCGGTGGGGAAGGCTTTCATCTTCTTTGCTGATTGTGTCTCGCGGAAGAGCAAAGACATGATAATCCCGATAACAAGAGCAAAAGCAATCGAGCACAACGCCCAGATCAGCCCGATGCCAACGCCGAGAACCTTCAGAGCAAGCACGATCACGAAGATATTGATTGCCGGGGCGGCGTAAAGGAAAGCGATTGCCGGGCCGAAACCGGCACCCCTTGTGTAAATGCCGCTGAACAGCGGCATCACGGTGCAGGATCAGGTGGTGAGCGCCATGCCGGAGATGGTGGCAATGGAATAGGCAAGAGGCTTCTTTGCCCCTGGTCCGAGATACTTCATGACCGTTGCCCGGGAGAGAAAGGTGACAACTGCCCCCGCGACGAAGAATGCGGGGATGAGTGCGAGGATAACGTCAATCGTGAAGGTCTTTAATAAAAAATCAATTGCCCTTTCGAGGGTTTCCAGTAAAAACGCCATCATTTTACTTCTCCCAACCAGCTCTCTATGGCAACATCATTCCGTACCGGCTTCCTCTATATTGCCGGCGTTATTTGAAAATACGAAGCATTCGTATATGGCCGGGTAAAAAAACTGGCTTTCCCCATGACATTGAGCGCAATAGCCCCGTCTCTTTATCTCGATGCCGGTAATCTGAGCTTTTGTCTAGAGGAGTTTGCGCTTTATCCGCGTCCTTGCGTTAAAACTAAATTCCATTACTCTCTCAGCACCCGGTCACTGCCAACCCGGAGGGTTATTTTCTTCTCATCCAGGTATTGCACAAGGGCGATGGCATTCTCACGGCTTGTCTTGAAGAGGACGCGCATATCGGATACGGTTATCTTGCCGCGGCTTTTGATTTCTCGCGTAACCTTCCTGACCACATCCTCAAAGGAAGAGTCGGTGAGAAATCCTTCTCTTACCCTGATTACCCTGCCCTCCTGTACCAGCATATTTATGATTTCAGGGTCAGTATTCCAGCCTGTGGTTGGGGGGAAGGGGTTCTGGGACACCTGACTGATGAAAGCGGCGGCTTGAGACTGCTGCTCCGGGGAAGGACGGACGGTGTGTGCCGGCTGGCGGACGAACTTTCCTTCTTCAAGAAGCGAGCCTTCCTCGGCCAGCTTTTTGATGATGCTGTCAGCGTGAGCGGCGGATATCTTGAGACGGCTTTTTATCTCCTCACGGGGCATGCCCTGGCGCAGGGGGAACTGGGTGTGGTAGTTCTGAAGCAGTTCCGATGCCTCTTGAGAAAGATTTTCCCACTGTTTTGAGGAGAAGAAAAGATGGTGTGCCCCTTCATGTCCAATGGGGGCTACCTTTTTATCGTTCACCAGACTGTCAAAAGCCTTCTTTACCGCAGTTTCGTCCAGAAGGCTTATCCGCACGAGATCAGCAAACTCGGATGGCCCGCTGGTCTCCAGTATGGCGAGAAGCATCTCTTCCGGGGTGCCCTTCTCTCTGGCTTCCAGATTCTGGATGATGGTCGCTTCAAGACGGCGGTGCCGCTTCGGCTGCGTGTCGACAATCTCCCCGCCGCCAATGGTTTCCCGCGGCGAGCGAATGACAAAGAGGTCACCTTTAGCGACGGCTACCCCTCGCTCCAGCTTCAGCTGCGCCCAGCCGGTATCCCCGGCATCAAGTTTCTCTTTATCCAGGAGACGAACTCCGGCACCAACCTCACTGGTGCCGACATAAAGCATGACCGACAGGTCGTGGGTTCTGGTATGGGGCAGGTCGGCAACAGCTTTCAGCTTGACGTCCAGCAACTGTGATGGTTGCAGCCATCCCGGACTGGTAATAACCATACCGCGTTCAAGTTTATCCGGTGGAATTCCAGCCAGATTAGCCGAGACACGGCTGCCGGGTGCGGCGACATCTTCTGTCTGTTTGTGGGTTTCAAGGCGCCGAATGGCGGCTTTAAGTCCGGAAGGCACAATTTCAATCTCTTTCCCGGCTTCAAGCTTGCCGTCAATCAGGGTGCCCGTTACCACGGTACCGAAACCCTTGATTGTAAAAATGCGGTCAATGGGCAGCCTCGGTCGGCCGATATCCTTGCGCTGGGTCGTCCTGTCGAGAAGGCGGCTGATCTCATCTGCCAGTTCGGGGATACCCTCTCCGCTGAATGCTGAGACAGCTATGATGGGAGATCGGGATAGGGTGGTGTCTTTGATAACATCTTCTGCCTCCATGGTTGCCAGCTCAAGCACTTCCTCATCCACCAGGTCTTTCTTGGTGATGACCACAATACCCCGCTCCACCCTCAAGAGGTCAAGGATTGCCAGGTGCTCTCTCGTCTGGGGCATGACGCCCTCATCGGCAGCAATGATAAGCAGGGCGACATCTATCCCCACCACCCCGGCCAGCATGTTCCTGATAAAATCCTCATGACCGGGGACATCAACAACACTGACCTCCCGTCCGTCGGGAAGCTTAAACCAGGCAAACCCCAAGTCGATGGTCATCTGTCGCTCTTTCTCTTCGGGCAGACGATCCGGGTCGATGCCGGTAAGGGCATTCACCAGGGCTGATTTGCCATGGTCAACATGACCTGCTGTTCCCAGAACATACATCTTATCTGGCTGGTATCCTCCTCATCCGTTTTTCTGGCTGACAGATTCCTTTCCTTTACGGGAAGCGCGGAAGAGACAAAAGGTAATAAAAACAGGGAACAATTCTTCCGGTAAGATATATTTATCTGTTCTGATTTGTGGTAGCTATCTCTAAAGCGGGAGCGGGGGGGATCGAACCGCCATAGACCACTAGGACCTACCAACGGATTTGTAGTCCGCGAAGCCCACCAGGACTCATCCGCTCCCATGCAAATATCATATCATCACCTGTGCTGGTATTGACTGGTGTGATCAAGCTGATTACCGGGATGCCCCCCCTGCTATTCTTTATCCATGCCCGGCTCAGCTATTTGCCCGGTCTTTTCCTCTTCTGACAGGGCTTGAATAATCTTTTTGACACGTGGATTGAGAAGACCGTAATATACATTCCTGCCGACCCGGCGGGAGTATACGTACTTTCACATCCTGAGTCAGCCGAGATGATTGCTGAGTCTTCCCTGCTTTAATCCGCTGATAAGCTCAAGAAGCTCGCTCACGGTTTTCTCGCCTTCAAGGAGGTACTCAAGAATCTGGAGCCGCGTGGCATGCCCCAGGTTGTGAAACATTTCAACATCATTGAGCAAATCTTTATCCACAGAACTTACCATAATTTCCCAGCATACTTATTATCATGTTACATGTGTATATTAGTATATCATGTGTATCCTAACTGTCAATATTAATTTCCTGAGGTTCAGACATTAGTTCGGACATTTCCATAAAGAATGACCTGGAATATAGCGATTACGTTTGCGATAGCTGTTTCTATTACATCCCGGGCTATACGTAAGCGGTGCTTAAGCAAGATAAACAGTCCCGAATAAAGCCTGGCTTTCTTTTCCGGGTACACCTTGTCTCTTATCTCTTCTCCAATCAACAAACCTATTGCATAAGCCGGGAATACCATCGCTACCATCTTTCCCATTTTTGCCTGTCGCTTATTCACTATTCGGTCTAAACCCAGGAGATTCTTGAAGTTGAGGTGGTCCCCGAAATTTGGACAGGTAGCTAAGGTTGGATTTTGCTCCTACAATAAAAGAAGAAACAGGAGGAGCAGAACATGACAAAGAGTCACAGGAAGCACAGTCCATCATTTAAAGCCAGAGTAGCCCTGGAGGCATTAAAAGGTGAGGAGACGATAGCAGAGCTGGCCAATCGTTTTGAAGTCCACCCCAGCCAGATTCGCAAATGGAAGAATTCCCTGTCAGAAG
>JBDRFO010000042.1:0-9642 GCA_043818655.1 Chloroflexota bacterium | reverse complement strand
AACAGGCTTGCTTCCTCTCCCCCCGTACCTGCCCTGATTTCAAAGATAATATTCTTTTTATCATTGGGGTCTTTGGTCAGAAGGGCAAGTGTCAGCTCTTCCTGAAGGTTTGCCTGCTCTGCCTCAAGCTTCCCGATCTCCTGTTTGACCAGGACAGCCATTTCTTCGTCCAGCTGCTCATCCAGCATAGCTCTTGTTTCTTCCAACGATCTGGATTTCAGCTTATATTCACGATATTTTGCGGCCACATCCGAGATTGCCGACCTCTCCTTTGCCAGTGCCTGTAGCCTCTTCAGGTCAGACGCAACCAGCGGCTCAGCCATTTGCTCTTCCAGCTCCTGGTAGTGCTTGTCTATTTCGTCCAATCGATCCCATATTGTTTTTATTGCCATGTTAAAAATTATAACACAGATAAAAGCCCCGCTCAAAAATCGTGTAGGCTATTTGCATCCGTGTGCTTTGAGGGTGTCACTCTGATAAGCAAAGCAACGAAGTATTAACAAACATTCCTTATGTCATTGCGAGCGTCAGCAAAGCAATCCCAATCTTAAAGAGGCGTGAGATTACTTCGGGCTTTGCCCGCGCAATGACATAAAAGCTAACAGCCCAACTAATTGTTCAATCCTGATGGCTAATGCCCGGTTTTCCTGACGATCTCCTCAATCTCAGCAGTCAGGTTGTAGCCGGGGACCGGATTGCCGTAGGCATCGGTTACTTCGCTGCCCGCAATTTTTACCCTGCCCTCGCTGAAAGCCTTGATCGTGGTGATGATGAGCGGGATTTCCCTCACGACTCCCTCTGCCCGGATCAGCTTGAAGAGGGCGTTTTCTTCTCCTTCTGTCTTTTTAATCTCGTCTGCGGGGCGGGCATTAATCTCTTTCCAGTACTTATCGTACTTTTCTCCCCGGATCGGGAATGTGCAGTAGGTAACCACCGGCCCCCGATCCAGCTCCGGTGTCACCAGGTGCATCATGATGCCGGTCTCCTGTGTCCGGTCGTCAATCAGCTTCCAGATGACCTCCTGCCATGTTCCCTTCGGGCCTGCCGGGGCGGCGGGGTGGAGATTGAGCATCCTGTACTTCTGGCACATCTCCCTGCCTACGACCAGCATGTAGCCGGCAAGGACACAGATATCAGGATGGAAACCATCAAGCCGCGCCATGATCTCCCGGTCGTAGTCAAGCCGCCACGGCGGCAGTCCGTCCTCCTGGTAAACGCCACGTAGTTTCTTTGCCTTCCGGTACTTCTGGTAGGAAAAGCAGACCAGGGGCAACCCGTAGCTCTTCGCCAGATTGATAAACTCATCACTGCCGGGAGCCTCCCCCGGCTCCCGGCTGCAGAAGACAAATTCTATCTCCGCCTTGACTTCCCCCGCCCTGATACTGTTGTATGCCGCAGTGAGAAGCCCGCGGGAACCCGCTCCCCTGCCCGTCGCGAACCAGCCAAGTTGATACACAGCACTCCTCCCCTGTTATCGTTTTCGCTTCAGTATCTTGGCGACACTGTTCAGGTGGATAAACGGCCCGGTAAGATGCCCGCAGACCCTGCCCTGCGACAGGGCTTCAAGAAAACTTTTCTGATCCGTAAACTCCGGCATCTCGATGCAGGCATTGCCGATTTCCCCCAGGGTATGGGCGTCACTGCCGGCACTTCCGGGCAGGTGATGCTTTTGGGCAAACCGGAGCGCCTTTTTTGATGATTGCGCCAGTGTGCTTCTGGCGTTAAACACCTCAACAAGATCGAGCTGCCCGGCGATTTCCTCCACCGCTTTCTGCCCCAGGCCGGGGCGGATGATGGTATCAAAGGGGTGCTGGGCACAGACAAGCCCTCCCTGTGCTCTGATGCTGGCGATTACATCCGGGAGGGGCTGGTTGCTGGGGATGGTCTCTTTGAGAAACATGCCCATAATCTCGCCCTGAGGGGTGAGAATCTCTTCCGCCACAATCACCAGGAAGGGGGCAATGGACTGCATCTTGAGCGCTCCTTCAGCAGTACCGTGGTCCGAGATGGCAATGCAGTTTATCCCCAGCTCCAGACAGCGGGCGATTATCTTCTCCAGGGGGACATCGCAGTCCATGGAGTACTCGGAGTGAATATGCAAATCGGCTTTTAACAATGTAACAACCTCTTTCGTGCGGTCTTCTTGCCGGTTATCCCGGAAGAACCCCTCTTTTTACCCGGCAGATGACATTCACGTTTCATCACTGAAGGCTTGATATTTTTCTGGCGCGGCTGAGAGTTTTCACCCGGCCCTGCTCCATGACCACCGTATCCTCGATGCGCACGCCACCCCATCCCGGGAGGTAAATACCCGGCTCATTGGAGAAGACCATCCCGTTTTCCAGAAGCTCCGTGGCGTTTGGTCCAAGTCGCGGTGATTCGTGGATGACAAGACCAAGCCCGTGGCCAAGCCCGTGACCGAAGTTATCCCCGTATCCTGCCTCACGAATGACTGCCCGTGCTGTCTCATCCGCCTCGGCTCCGGTCATTCCTTCCTGGATAGTCTCGGCAGCCTTAAGCTGTGCCGCAAGGACGGTGTGATAGACCTTTTTGAAGGTATCGTCAGGTTCGCCAAGACAGATCGTGCGTGTCAGGTCGCTGCAGTAGCCGTTGTATTTGGCACCGACGTCAACCACGATTGGTTCACCGGGCAGGATTGTGCGCTCTCCCGGTCTGGCGTGCGGC
This sequence comes from Chloroflexota bacterium, assembly GCA_043818655.1. Taxonomy (GTDB): domain Bacteria; phylum Chloroflexota; class Dehalococcoidia; order Dehalococcoidales; family JAZDNC01; genus JBDRFO01. The sequence continues at coordinate 6,957 of JBDRFO010000042.1, read as the reverse complement.
ATGGCGGAGTTTGCCCCGGCGGCGACGATTGCCTCAAAGGCGACCGCCTCGCTGCCGTGTTCCCGCATGTATTTCTCGATCTCCCATGCTGCCTGTTTCTCGGTCATGCCCGGGTGAATGACGTCCTCAAGGTGCGTAAAAGAAGCGTCCGTGATGGCGACTGCCTTTGTGATGAGGTCAATTTCTGCCGCCTCTTTTATCCTGCGCTGTGATGCGACCAGCCCCTCCGTCGGAACCAGCCTGATGTGAGATTCCGCCAGCGCCTCGCTCATCTGCTGGTAGATGGCGAAGGTTAAATGACCTGCCTGAAAGGCAAGCTCCGGGCAATTTATCCCGGATACCAGTTCGGGGAGCCAGCTGGCAAGCCTGCCGGCTATCCGAAAGATTTGGTATGCCGGCGCCTCTTTGCCCGCCTGCTCGGTATAGCGGGCATCGGTTGCCAGGATGCTGGCTTCGGGCGTGATGAGAAGATACCCGTCCGAGCCGGTAAAACCCGAAAGGTAATAGCGGTCCTCCGGTCGGGAGATAAGAAAGGCCTTGATTCCCTTCTCTGCCATATTTTGTTGCAGTTTCGCTAACCGGCTGGCGATGTTCATTCTTTCTCAAGTCCTTCCTTTGCCATGGGGTGGGCGGACAGATAGCTCTTTTTTGCCTGTTCCTTGCTGATGTGGGTGTAAATCTGGGTCGAAGAAAGGTCGGCATGACCCAGCAGGTCTTGAACCACCCTGAGGTCGGCACCGCCGTTAAGGAGATGGGTGGCAAAGGTGTGGCGCAGCATGTGCGGGTGGACATCCTTTGTAATACCGGCATTCAGGGCAAGCCTCTTTAATATCCTCTGGACACTCCGCACGGTTAATGTTCCCCCCTTGCGGTTCAGGAAAATATCGTTTGTCGTCCTGCCACCCAGCAGTGCCGGTCTGCCCTTGTCTATGTAGATGCTTAACGCTGTGGCAGCTGGCTTGCCCATGAGCGCTATCCGTTCCCGGGAACCTTTCCCCACGATGCGCATTTCCCGGTCTTCCATGTTAATCTGCCTTAAATTCAAATTTACGAGTTCGCTCACGCGAAGCCCCGAGGCATACATTAGCTCAAGCAAGGCCTGGTTTCTTAGCCCCAGCGGGGTTGATAAATCCGGGGCTTTCAGAAGGCGCTGCATTTCGTCAATGGTGAGAAAATCCGGGATGCGTCGGTCAAGCTTGAGGGAGAATGACGAGAGCCGTCCTCCTTTCCCCTCACGGGAGATGGAGAGCGGCGGTTTGGCAATAATCTCTTCCCTGACCAGGTAGCGGTAGAAAGAGCGGATGGCAGAGAGCTTGCGGACGATGCTGACCCGGGCAACACCCTGCTCCATCAGCCACGAGACATAATCACGCAGCAGGTCCCGGTTCACATCTCTCAGGTCGCGAACTCTCCTCATCTTGAGAAATTGGAAAAAGCCCTTTTCCTGACCATGGATGTAGTTACCTAGGAGGTCGCTCGTGTAGTTGCGCACAGTGTAGGCGGAGGCATTGCGCTCTACCCTGAGATAGTTGATGTAGTTGTCAAAAATTTGTTGCATGGAGACAGCCACTGCTTACAACCTATCCAAAAACTCGCTATTTCGAGACTCCAGTACTTCTGTTCTTAACTTCGGTAAGATAGTTTCTGGATAGCTTCTAAGTCTCCTTTCCTTCTTCTGCTATCTTCGCTCTGTAATCGCAGTCTTTTTTGGTGCATTTCTCCCAGTTTTTGCGGTAAACGGTAAGCAAACTGCCGCACCGGGGACAGGGGTGGGGGAGCGGCTGGGAGCTTATGGTGAAGCGGCACTCCGGGTAATTGCTGCAGCCAAAAAAGGTGCGTTTCTTCTTTGAGCGTCTCTGCACCAGTTCCCCGGAACAGCCGGGTTCCGGGCAGTGGGCGCCGGTTTTTACCTGGAAGGATTTCGTATGTTTGCACTCCGGGTAGCCGCTGCAGGCAATAAATTTGCCGAAGCGCCCGTTCTTGATGACCATGGGCTTGCCGCACTCCGGGCAGATTTCGTCGGTTACCTCGTCGGCAATTTTTATCTTCTCGATGGAAAGAGAGGCAGCCTCAAGGCTTTTGTCAAAAGGCAGGTAGAATTCCCTGACCACATTTGTCCACTCCCTGTTTTCCGTGGCGACCTCATCAAGCTCATTTTCCATGCGGGCGGTAAACTTGGTATCAACGATATCGGGGAAATGCCTGGCGATCAGGTCATTCACCAGTATACCCAGCTCGGTGGGAACGAGGTGACCGCTGGTCTTAGTGACATAATCTCGCTCCTGCACCGTGGAGATGATCGAGGCGTAGGTGCTGGGGCGTCCGATGCCCTCTTTCTCCAGCACCTTCACAAGGGAAGCCTCCGTATAGCGGGGTGGCGGCTGGGTGAAGTGCTGCTCCGGGAAAAGCTCCAGAAGCTGAAGCGCATCTGCCTTTTTTAGTTCCGGCAGGGGCAACTCCTTCTTCTCTTTCTCACTGTTATCATCTCTTCCCTCCGTATAGAGAACGGTAAATCCGGGGAAACGCGTCACCGCGCTTGTTGCCTGAAACAGGTAATTATCTTTTTGCAGCCCCCCACATTTTGCCGCAACATCAACCGTGGTGCTGTCCAGAATGAGCACCGACATTTGACTGGCGACCATCCTTTTCCAGATAAGCTCGTAGAGGCGCACCTGCTGTGAGCTAAGATGGCTTTTGATAAGCTGCGGCTCCCGTTTGATACTGGTGGGGCGGATGGCTTCATGAGCCTCCTGTGCCCCTTTTATCCTGCCGATAAACGTGCGGGCATGGGCTGGTAAATATGCCTTGCCGTATTTCTCCCCGATGAACTCCCTTGCTTCAACAATCGCCTCTCTGGCAACATGGGTGGAATCGGTGCGCATGTACGTAATCAGACCGACGCTCCCCTCTTTACCGACAGATAGTCCTTCGTAGAGTTGCTGGGCGATTGCCATCGTCTGCCTGGCGCTCATGTGCAGCTTGCGCCATGCCTCCTGCTGCAGTGTGCTGGTAATGAAGGGCGGTGCCGGCTGGCGGGTTATCTTTTTCGTGGCAATCTTAAAGACGCTGTAGTCAGCCTGTTTTAGGGCATCCTGAAGTGCGGTTGCCTCTTTCTCCTGATGAATTTCCAGCCTGGTGCCGTCAACAGGTCCCACGAGGATAGCCCGGAAGGATTTGCCGTTTTTCCCGGCCGGTTTTTTGGCAAGGTCAGCCTCAATTGTCCAGTATTCTTCTGGTTTGAACTTCCTGATTTCCTTCTCTCGGTCAACGATTATCTTCAGGGCAACCGATTGCACCCGTCCCGCAGAAAGCCCGCGTCTTACCTTGCGCCAGAGCAAAGGGCTGAGTTTATAGCCCACAAGCCGGTCGAGAACGCGCCTTGCCTGCTGGGCGTTTACCAGCTTGATGTCGATAGAGCGGGGTTGCTTGAAGGCCTGCAGCACGGCTTCTTTGGTAATCTCATGGAAGACAACACGGCGATAGCTGGTATCATCAGATTTTGTTACCTCGGCAAGATGCCATGAAATCGCCTCGCCTTCACGGTCGGGGTCAGTTGCCAGATAGACGGTACTTGCATCTTGCGCCGCTTTTTTAAGCTCTCTGACGAGCTTGCTTTTATCACGCGGGACGACATACTTCGGGGTAAATTCGTTTTCCACGTCCACGCCCAGCCGGCTCTTCGGCAGATCCCTGATGTGTCCCAGGGAGGCTTTCAGATCATAGTTTCTGCCCAGTATTTTGCTCAGTGTTCTTGCCTTCGCCGGCGATTCCACGATAACAAGACTTTTTTTCATAATTACTGATCTACCTGCTAATTCCAAATTCTTCCCTTACCTGACGGGCAAGGATATAGTTCATACCACCGCTGCTCTTGACCAGCCCCTTGAGCTCCATCATCGCCAGGGTGCTGTTCACGGTGGCGATGGGGAGTGCGCTCTGGCGGCAGATTTCATCAATATGCACCGGCTCGGCAGAAAGAAATCTTAGAAGCTGTGCCTCAATGTCCGATGCCGGAATCACCTCTTTCATCTCTATTTGACGGGACACGGTAGTGAGATTCAGCTCCTCCAGGATATCCATATAGCTCTTTACCAGCTTGGCGCCCTCCTGGATGAGGTCGTTTGTCCCCCGGCTTGCTGGCGAAAGGATGCTGCCGGGGACGGCAAAAACCTCCCGGTTCTGCTCAAGGGCAAGTTGAGCGGTGATGAGTGCCCCGCTGCTGTCCCCCGCCTCGGTAACCAGAACGCCGAGGCAAAGCCCGCTCAGGATGCGGTTGCGGCGGGGGAAATGCTCCGCACGCGGAGCTGTGCTCAGGGGATACTCACTGATCAATGCCCCATGCTCCACAATACGGCGGGCAAGCTCCGTATTCTCAGCCGGATAAACAACATTAACTCCGGAGCCGAAGACAGCAATCGTCCTGCCGTCTGCCTCCAGGGCAGCCCTGTGCGCGATGGAATCAATCCCTCTTGCCAGTCCGCTGATGATTGTAATCCTGTTTTGCACCAGGTCGGCAACAATTTCCTCTGTTACCTGTCGCCCGTAGGCGGTTGCCCGCCTTGTCCCGACCACCCCCAGACACCACTCATCCTCAGGGAGTATCTTGCCCCGAACGTAGAGCACCGGCGGGTAATCGTATATCTCTTTCAGCCGGGCGGGATAACCCTCGTCATGATAGGAGAAAACGCTGACGCCGTATCGTGCCAGCTTTTCCATCTCGGCTTCCGGTGATATCCCGGTGCGACAGGAGAGAATCGCCGCTACCGTCCTGCTGTCAAGACCCGCCTGCTTCAGCTCATCAGGGCGTGCCTGCCAGGCATTTTCCAGGCTGAGGAAATATTTCTCAAGCTGGCCGAACCTGACCCGTCCGACCCCCGGGATCATGCTGAAGCCCACCCAGTATTTGATTTCTTCATTACCCATGCCAAATGTAGATTGTAGCATAGCAGTAGGGCAATGACAAAAGCCGTATGGCGGAATACAGTCTCTTTAAAAACAGGGGAATCGGTTTTTTCCCGTTACGGGTTCATATGAAAAAACCAGAGGGAATAGTATCGTCACGAAGGGTTTCCCTAGCAGCATTAACATGAAAGGTATCCACGGTGAATAAACTGAAGCGACCCCTGTTTCTGCACAGTGTAAGATTGTTTCGTTGCGATGTTCTACACAATGACTATAACAATTATGGTCACTGTGAGGCGTAACATATGCGGAAGCCGTTTCCTCAAGCTGTAACGGTATTCCCGGAAGAAAAGCTGCCGTCTTAGCCCATTTTTACCGCCAGAAGGTAGCGCAGGATGTGGGTGTGCGGTCCCTCTCCCTTGTGAACCTCGGGGTCTTCGATGATGTTTGTTTCGATTATCCTGAAATCTTGAAAATGTTCTCTCATGTCACCGTCAGTAAAGAAATGCGTCGGGCGTCCCGCCCTTACCTCAAAGGTATTTTTCTCTAGCTCATCCCCTTTGCCGAAACCCCGTTCCTTTTCGGAAAAGACGACGAAATACAGGTATCCGTGGTTCCTCAATTTCCGGGCGCATTCCCTGATGAAAAGTTTTCTTTCGTTCTCGTGGAAAAGGTGCAGGACATTAAAACAGTAAACGGCATCATAAACATCGCTTTCCCGGGACATATCAAGAACCGACCCCTGAAAGAGCCGGGTTTTTGGGTCAAATTTCTCCGCCATTGCGCAGGCAGTCTGTGAAATCTCGTAGCCGGTGACGCTAAAACCGGAGGCGTTAAAAAGCCTGCTGTTGCGTCCGTAGCCGGAGCCGGGAACAAGGATTTTATTCACGCCGTTTTTACTGAACAGGTCAAGGGCATGAACTGCCGATTTGCTCGGATTATCTCCCCAGACGGCGCCTTCTTTGTGAAACCTGTTTTCCCAGAATGCCTCCATGTTCTTCACATCGAAATCCACGATATTCCTCCTTACCGTATTGCGGCTTTCTTAGCAGTCATCCGGAAACCCTGTATACACCCGGATGCGGGGAAACATTTTCCGGATAGTATGCAGGAATACTGTATCGGTAAGAGAACATAATGCGCCGGGCGGAATACCCCTTGTTTATCCGCTGGCGCCGATAATTTTTGCAGGCACATTAAATCTAATCATTTCCCTGATTCAACTACCCTGGCCGCAGGGTCGCGGGAGGGATAAATTATGCGTTAGAAGCAAAAATGGCGGAGAGGGTGGGATTCGAACCCACGGTCACCGTAAGGCGACTCACGCTCTCCAGGCGTGCCTGTTAGGCCACTCCAGCACCTCTCCGCAAACGGTTTATCTGTGTCTTTAGCTATTAAAACGGCGTTGATACTTGAAAAAATCCGAACTGATTTTCTTAACGGAATCGATAGACGAAAAGGACAATTCTAAGTTTTTTTGGAGGCAAAGTCTTAAGCCTATGTCAATTCTACTGATTTCTTTCTCTTGCTGACGATAAAAATATAAAGAATTTCCAGTATAGCGAGGGTATTAACCACAAGAAGCACGATAAACCATACTTTATCGTTGAGTCGAGCTGATTTCCAAAGCGCCCAGCCTTTCCACGGGATAGCCCAGAGGATGAGCAAAATCAAAATCCATAAATTTTGCCGAAGAAACTGCACCATATTCTTTCCCTTTTCTTGTTTTTATAAAATCAACCTTTTACAATTTTAACAGATTCTCGCTAGATTCTATAAGTAGAAGACGAGCCAGCATCGTCTTTTTATCTGGCGGAGAGGGTGGGATTCGAACCCACGCTCCGCTAGAAAGCGGAGTCCGCTTTTCGAGAGCGGCACCATCAGCCTCTCGGACACCTCTCCAAATGCCTAAAATGAAGCTAAAACAACGGTTCTAACGATATTCCCATGATTGACATAACTGCCTATTGCTACGAATTTGCTACTAATTTGTTGTCAGAATCGCTATGGTTATTATACTTGCTTGACATAGCCTCGTCAAAGCGGACAGCGACG
>JBDRFO010000041.1:0-8219 GCA_043818655.1 Chloroflexota bacterium | reverse complement strand
CGGTGGATATCAGGGTGATGTGTATCTCAAAACTATGCTGTCGGCACCTTTGGCAGGTCAGCCAGGGCTTTCTTGACGTCATCTTCGGGCAAACCATAGTCAACGAGTTTCCCGCTGAGGAAAGCCTCATAGGCGGAAAGGTCAAGAAGTCCGTGTCCGCTGTGATTGAACAGGATGACCTTTGATTCACCTGTCTCTTTGCACTTGAGCGCCTCATCAATGACTACCCTGATCGCGTGGTCTGTCTCCGGGGCGCTGATAAAGCCCTCGCTCCGGGCAAAGTCGACTCCTGCCTGGAAGGTGGCAAGCTGTGGCAAGGCCTGGACCTCAAGGATTCCCAGGTTGTAGAGGTGGCTGACAAGGGGCGACATGCCGTGGTAGCGCAGCCCTCCGGCATGAACGGGAGGCGGCACAAAACTGTGTCCGAGGGTATACATCTTGATGAGCGGGGTCATGCCAGCCTCGTCACCAAAGTCATAGGTATAGGGGCCTGAAGTCATCCGGGAACAGCTTGCTGCCTCGGCACAGATGATACGCAGGTTCGGTTTCTTCCCCTCAATCTTGTCTTTAACGTATGGCAGGAACAGACCGGCAAAGTTGGAGCCGCCGCCGACACAGCCGACGAGGATATCAGGATAAAAACCGGCCATCTCCATCTGCTTCATGGCTTCCTGACCAACGATTGTCTGGTGCAGGAGAACGTGATTCAGCACACTGCCCAGGGAGTAATGGGTGTTCTTGTCGCTTACCGCATCCTCGACTGCCTCGCTGATTGCGATGCCGAGACTGCCCGGGGAATCGGGGTTGCTGGCAAGGACCGCCCTGCCGGCTTTGGTTTCGGGACTGGGGCTGGGGATGCACTTTGCCCCCCATGTCTCCATCATGAGACGGCGGTATGGCTTCTGAAAGTAGCTGACCTTGACCATGTAGACCTTCAGTTCGATGCCGAAGAGCATGCAGGCAAAAGACAGGGCGCTGCCCCATTGCCCGGCACCGGTTTCTGTCGTGAGGCGTGTGGTCCCCTCCTGTTTGTTGTAATAGGCCTGGGCGATTGCCGTGTTGGGTTTGTGACTTCCCGCCGGGCTAACATCCTCAAACTTGTAAAAAATCTTGGCCGGCGTGTCCAGGAACTTTTCAAGACGGTGTGCCCGGTACAGCGGGCTTGGTCTCCAGAGGTGATATATCTTTTGTATCTCTCCCGGAATTTCAATATAGCGATCCGGGTGGAACTCCTGCATGATGAGAGCCATGGGGAAGAGTGGTGCCAGATCATCCGGGGTTATGGGCTTTCCCGTGCCCGGATGCAGAACCGGCGGCAGCGGTTTGGGTAAATCGGGCAGGATGTTGTACCATGAAGTTGGCATATCCTTTTCTTCGAGAATAAACTTGGTTCTTTCCATTTAGTCCTCCTTTTGTTTCTCTTATCGTGATAGATTTTTTGGTTTCGATCTTACTTCCCGGTACCCGGGGGTAAGCTTCCTGGTAAGGTAACCATGATCTTTATCTCGTTTTTCCGGTTGTGTCGCGATAATAAAAAGCCTTCTGCCTTAAAGGGGCAGGAGGCTCTCTTCTGCGGTGCCACCCTTCTTTGTCAGCCGTATCCTGACGATCTCTCTCGGGTACGATTTCTCTCGTGGAAGGATAATACCCTGGGCTGCGATAACGGTGCCCCTCCGTTAAAACCTGCTTATCCTCCCGTACGTGGAAGAACTTTTGGCTGACAGCTCCCAAGTCCATTCAGTCCCCGCACCAGCATGGGCTCACACTATAGATCCCTTGGAATTACCAGGAGTTATCCGGAAAGTGAGTTTTCCTGTCTGATGATGGAACTTATCCAATCTCACGACACTGCGCCTTCGGATGCCCCGCATGGTTTCCGGGAATCATTACCCAATTCTTTGCGCTTTGCCTTAAAGCCTGCTGGTCTTGTTCTTGGCCTTTTACGATATGTTGCGCCTAATTTAGCACTGCCTATCCTGTTTGTCAACAGCCTTTTCGGAAGGTACTATTTGCATTTGGTTGATATTATTAGCTTCTCGCAATGACACTTGAAACCAACCAAAAAACGAACGGGGCCTTTCGGAAACAGGCGCTACTTACCGGGTAACCCTGTCTTTCCCATGGGTATGCATTATTTGTTATCGTATTCGCGTGTTTTTGATGAGAAGTTATCCGGAAAAGCAACATGATGAGATAAAATGCGTTACATGTTCAGAATCGGGGGAAACTGGTTTTTAGATGGTTTGTAAAAGGATGAATTCGCATATCTTTTCAAAGCTAATACAATCTGCTACACTATTTTTACGCAAATACAGGTGTGGAGGAAAGATTTGTTTACGAAGCCGGAGATCATAGGCAAGGTAAGAAGCGAGGGTAGAAATCTACTGACAGAAGTAGAGTCGAAAGAGCTTTTAAAACAGGCGGGCATCGGTATGGTTGATACCAGGCTGGCGACGTCGTCCGAGGAGGCGGTTTCCTTGAGCCGTGAGCTTGGTTTCCCGCTGGTGCTGAAGATAGTTTCACCGGATGTCGTGCATAAAAGCGATGCCGGCGGGGTAAAGCTGAACCTCAAGACCGTAGCAGAGGTGGGCAAGGCCTATGCTGATATTATGACGTCGGTAAAACAGCATTACCCCCAGGCAAAGATACACGGTGTTTCGGTGCAGAAGATGGCGCGCCCCGGTATTGAAGTAATCATCGGGATGTCCAAAGACCCGCAGTTCGGTGCGGTGCTGATGTTCGGGCTGGGTGGTGTCACCGTGGAAATCATGAAGGACGTCTCGCTCAGGGTTGTCCCGCTGAACCGACGGGATGCCCGGGAGATGGTACAGGAGATTAAAGGCTACCGCTTGCTGACCGGTTACAGGGGGCAGCCTCCTGCAGATATCAAAACCCTGGAGGAATGGCTGATCAACCTCTCCAAATTTGTTGCAGAGAATACGGAGATCAAAGAGGTTGACCTTAACCCGGTATTTGCCTACAGTGACGGTGCGCTGGCTGTCGATGCCAGGGTAATCCTTGAGAATCCCGTCTAAATGCAATCCATCCGGAACTCATTATTCTGGGATAGGGTATGTGACATGCTTGGATTCGGGAGAGCCAGTTTTTGGGTGGCTTGTAGTTTTTATGTCATTGCGAGAAACGAAGCGACGAAGCAATGACACTTGAAACCAACCAAAATGGAACTTTACCCTCTCCGGTTTTAGCTTGCAAATCTGGAGGGGTATATGCTTAAATGTAAGGGATTCTGCCGGACAAAGCAAACTTGCATCAAAGCGCAAAATAAGCACATAAATCTGGATTTTCGAAGCATTTGTGATGACTATTTTCAGGATGAGAGGGAATTGTCAGTTCGCCCATCAATAAATATGAATTAAAGGGGGAATGCTTTATAATCAGTAGCATGGATAGCACTCAGGTTGCGTCTCTTGTCCGGCAATTGGAAGAGAATCTTGCCTCGTTACCTGAGCCGGTAGCCAGACCAGTTTTTATCGTTGTGAGCGGATTGCCAGGAACCGGGAAAAGCTATTTTTCTCACAAGTTAGCCGAAAGAATCCCCCTGGTTATTCTGGAAAGTGATGCGCTGCGTAAAGCTATTTACCCGGAGCCTGCTTATAGCCGGGAAGAGAGCAGAATCCTCTTCCAGGCTATTCATTTACTGATCAAAAAATTGCTTACGAATGGTATTTCTCTTGTGCTGGATGCGACTAATCTGTCCGAGCACTATCGGGAGTACCTCTACAATATTGCGGAACATCTCGATGATAAGTTGATCCTGGTGTATCTTGAAGCACCACCTGATGTCGTGAGTGCGCGCATCAGGGCACGTCATCAGGATTTGGGGAACAGATCGGATGCCGACTGGGCGGTGTACCAGAAAATGAGACACACGGTCGAAAAAATCAGGCGGAAACACTTTACGGTCAACACCGCTTATGATATCACTCCAGCTTTGAACAAAATTGTAAAGGAGGTGCTGCGCTAGAAGAGCTACTGGTGGTCAACTCAATCTTCACTCCTGAGGTGATAAATATTATTAGGAGGTTTGCAACTTGGCTAACGGATACAATGGGAAGATTCTGCGTGTTAACCTGACCAACGGCACGACCAAGGCGGAGGAAATCAGCGAGTCATTCTGCCGCAAGTATGTGGGCGGGGCTGGTTTCGGTACCTATTATCTGGCAAAAGAGGTCAAACCGAAGATTGACCCTCTGGGGCCGGAGAACATCCTCACGGTTATGGGTGGGCCTCTGACCGGGATACCTATCGCGGGTGCGGCTAAGATCTCAATTGGCTGCAAGTCACCCCTGACGGGCGGCTATGCCAAATCTGAGACCAGCGGTTTTTTTGGTGCCCAGATGAGGCAGGCGGGCTTTGACGGTATTATTGTCGAAGGCAAAGCAGCCAAACCGGTCTATCTCTTCATTCACAATGGCGAAGCCGAGTTAAAAGATGCCAGTAAGCTCTGGGGAAAGAACACTAAGGAAACAGAAGAAGGTATCAGGGCGGAGCTGGGTGATCAGCAAGTTAAAATAGCATCCATCGGTCCGGGCGGTGAGAACATGGTTCGATTTGCCTGTGTAATGACCGATCTCAAGGATGCGGCGGGCAGGGGTGGCACAGGAGCGGTGATGGGCTCCAAGAATCTGAAGGCAATTGCCGCCAGGGGAACGAAGGTTCCCGAAGTAGCTAACCCGGATGCCCTTAATGGCTACAGACAGTGGTTAACGGCGAACAAAAAGCTTCATGCCGGCAACTCTACGTTTGGCACGGGCGTAGCTGCCGGTATGATTTCCGGTCTTGCCCAGGGGAATCTGCCCGTCCGTAACTATCGTGATGGTGTCTTTCCCAAGGTCGCCGATATTACGGCTACGGCCATCAAAGAGACCATTAGCATCGGGATGGAAGGCTGCTATGCCTGCCCCGTCCGCTGCAAGAAGGTGGTCAAGGTTGATGAGCCAGGGATGAAGATCGACCCGGATTATGGCGGACCGGAGTACGAAGGACTGGGTGCGCTCGGTTCAACCTGCGGTGTTGAGGACCTGAAGGCAATCTGCAAGGCGAATGAGCTGTGCAATGCCTATTCCCTGGATTCCATCTCGTGCGGGGTGGCGATCGCTTTTGCCATGGAATGCTACGAAAGAGGAATCCTAACCAATAAAGATACCGGCGGTGTTGAACTGAAGTTTGGTGATACCCAGGCGCTGTTGAAGGCCGTCGATTTGATTGCGCACCGTGAGGGAATTGGCGACCTGATTGCTGAGGGAACCAAGCGCATGGCAGAGAAGGTCGGTCAGGGTTCCTCTGCTTATGCCATGAATGCCAAGGGTCTGGAGTTCCCGATGCATGATCCCCGGGCTAAATATACCCTGGGTCTTGGTTATGCGGTTAATCCCCAGGGTGCTGACCACTGCATGAACATGCATGACACCGGGCTTGCCGCACCGGGGCCGATGCTCAACGGTGTTCACTCGCTGGGCTTCCTGGACCCGGTGCCTGCTGATGAGTTCACTATGAGTAAGACATCCGTGTTCCGTCATGTCCAGCAACAGCGTATGCTGGTGGATTGCCTGGTACTCTGCTCTTTTGTCCCCTGGGGCGCCGAACGGAGTGTTCAAATACTCGCTGATGTTACCGGCTGGGATACCGGAATGGTGGAGATGTTGAGGGTAGCGGAAAGAACATTAACCCTTGCCAGGATGTTCCTTATTAAAGAAGGGATCACTGCTGCCGATGACACCCTGCCTGATCGCACCTTCCAGCTTCATATTGGTGGTCCGGCTGCGGAGAAGAAAACCTACGATAAAGCGGGTTTTGAGAAGGCCAAGCAGTACTATTACAGTCTGATGGGCTGGGACAGCAAGGGTGTGCCCACCCCGGAAAGACTGGCAGACCTTGGTATCTCATGGGCTGCCGAAAAATAGGAAGAAAGAATCTGTCTCGTTGAATACAGGCTGGTAGGTCAGGTAGCTATCAGTCTGGGCAAGCCGCAGGAACTCACCCGGAGGAAGGATGGTAACTGCGGTTTGCCCTCTTTTTTATTCAGAGAGAACTCCACTGCAAGTGCCCGCAGGTATTTTCATTAAAACGGCAAAAGAAGTATGGTATCTGACTAGAGAATCATTTATAATTAATACTACTGATTAAACTTCTATACAACTGATTTCAGAACGTTTGCACCCTGGCTAACGGATATAACATGGAGCCTCTGTGCAAGAGCGTGACCGGTGGCAGAGCCAGCGCTGATGGTTTCTTCGGCTGCGGCCGGAAGGTGCAGGCTTCGCGTCTGCTTTCTGGTGACGGGGCTGAGACCTGTTTTTGACGCCGGGTACGGAAACCATGTTTATATTTTCTCAGGGGATACAGCCGGAGCGCTTGCAAACGGCAGCGGTCACAACCAGGCTGGATAAAAAGGGCGTATCTGCTCCGGAAACACGGGAAGCATAACGGACATTACAGGTGATACTAACGCTAAAGAGCGGGGAAAAGAGGAATTCAGCGCAGGTGAGGGAGAGAAAATTTGGAGATTAAGATTATCATCGGGGATATTACCCAAACCAGGGCGGGTGCGATTGTGCTGGGGATTTTTGCCGATGTGTCCACTCTTGAAGACAATCTGGCAAAAGTGGATGAGGTGCTGGGTGGGGCGATTACCGGGATGTTAAAGCAGGGTGAGATTAAGGGTAAGCTTCATGAAATTACCCTGATTCATAGCCTGAACAGGCTGCCGGCAGAACGCGTCGTCATTCTCGGTCTGGGTAACGTATCCGATTTGACTCTGGATAAAGTAAGAGGAGCATTTGGCGGGGCTTGCCGCTACCTCAGACAGAAATGGGTGGATAATATTGCCACCATTATTCCTGGTGCGGGAACGGCCGGTATCACGGCAGATGGTGCCGCACAGGCCATCACCGAAGGGGCATTGCTTGGCACCTATTCCTTCCGTCGCCATATGACCCGTGAGGCTGAGTACAGTGAAATCAAAGAGCTTACCCTGGTAGCGGCAAAACAGGATGATTTACCCGCTGTTACCGCCGGTTACCGCAAAGGGAAAATACTGGCTGCGGCAACCAACCTGGCGCGGGACATGGTCAACGAACCATCTAATTACCAGACCCCTGCCGATATGGCGGAAAAGGCTGTTGAAATAGCCGGAAGTCGCGGGCTTAAGATTACTGTCATGGAGCGGGAGAAGATGCAAGAACTGGGCATGGGCGGCATCCTGGGGGTGGCACAGGGAAGTAGCCAGCCGCCGAAATTCATTATCCTTGAATATCACGGTCGGGATTCATCTGATGTTGACCTGGCTCTCGTTGGTAAAGGAATAACCTTTGATTCCGGTGGTATCTCCATCAAGCCCTCGCAAAAGATGGGGGAGATGAAAGGGGATATGGCCGGCGGGGCTGCGGTTATGGCTGCCATCAGTGCGATTGCCGATCTCAAGCTCAGGATTAACGTTACGGCTCTTATCCCGGCGACGGAGAACCTGCCGGGTGGCACAGCCTTTAAACCGGGGGATATCTTGACCGCCATGAACGGCAAGACCATGGAGATTATTACGACTGATGCGGAGGGACGGCTTATTCTGGCGGATGCCTTAAGCTATGCAGGAAACCTTAAACCCCGGGCAATTGTTGATCTGGCAACTCTCACCGGCGCGATGGTTGTGGCTTTGGGGGACAACATTACCGGTGCTTTTACCAATAATCAGGATTTGCTGGATACGGTGATGAAAGCTGGTACTGACGTGGGAGAAACCATCTGGCAGATGCCCATGTTTGATGCGTACAAAGAACTCATTAAGAGTGATGTTGCCGATATCAAAAACTCCGGGGGCAGGGCTGCTGGCTCAATCACGGCGGCGCAGTTTCTGGAGGAGTTTGTCGGTAATACCCCCTGGGTTCATCTGGATATTGCAGGCACCTTTATGACTGATAAAGAAAAGGATTACCAGGTCAAAGGGGCGACGGGAGTGCCGGTAAGAACCATGGTCAGAGTTGCTGAGCTACTCGCCGGATAGAAAATATGATGAGGAGGTTTTCGGTTTATGAAAATAAAATGGCTGGGACATGCCGCTTTCCTGATGACAGCGGAGAATGGTACCAGGATAATCACTGACCCGTTTATGACGAACGAGAGGATAAAATATACACCGATAAACGAGACAGCCGATATTGTCACCATGAGCCATGGGCATGGTGACCACAATAACATTGCGG
>JBDRFO010000040.1:0-10628 GCA_043818655.1 Chloroflexota bacterium | reverse complement strand
AAGCTCCCCCGATATGCGCCTGCCCATCCAGTACGCCCTCTTCTACCCGGAGCGACTGACCAATCCACAGCTTTCCCCTCTTGATTTCAGTCTCGTGGCTAATCTCAGCTTTGAACCACCGGATACAAAGACATTCCCCTGCCTCGGACTGGCGGTAGCGGCGGGGGAAAAGGGTGGTACCTGCCCGGCGGTACTCTGCGGTGCTGATGAAGTCGCGGTCAAGCTCTTCCTGGCAGGACGCATCAGATTCACCGACATCCCCCGGCTGGTTGAGCAAACACTGCGTCAGCATGAAAACGTGCGGTCACCCAGCATTGATGAGATTATCGCTGCCGACAACTGGGCAAGGGAAAAGACCCGACTCCTGGCAACAGGAGATATATCTTGTTAATCACACTAATTGCCTTAATTGCCTTTCTATCGGTAATCACCATTCTGATTATCGTTCATGAACTGGGGCATTTCACGTTAGCCAAGCTCTTTAAGATCAGGGTTGATGAGTTCGGCATCGGCTACCCGCCAAGACTCTTCGGGGTAAAACGAGGGGAGACGACCTACTCGCTCAACGCCCTGCCCCTGGGCGGCTTCACCAAAATGGCCGGTGAGGAAGACCCCGATGTGCCCAGAAGCCTGGCAAGCAAAAGCAAGATTGTCAGGCTGGCGGTTCTGGGCGCAGGTCCCCTGATGAACGCCCTGCTGCCCCTCATCCTGTTCTCTGTGGCCTTCATGGTGCCGCACGACACACTGGCCGGGGAGGTAATTGTCCGGGAAGTTGTGCCCGGTTCACCGGCTGCCGTCTCAGGAATCAGGCCAGGGGATGTCTTCCTTACGATTAACGGGAAACCGATTCAGAACACGGTTGACATCCACCGCTATGTCAACCTCAATCTGGGAAAATCAATCCTGATACACGTGAACCGTAAAGACGGTACCGCCGCAGATATCGCGCTGGTACCGAGATGGAACCCGCCGGCAGGTGAGGGCACAATGGGGATTTCCATTGAGATGCTTAACCCGGTCATCACGAGAGAGGGTATCCCTTTCTGGCGGGCAATCCCCATGGGCGTCGTGGAGTGTGTCGAAACCTATATCCTGCTCAAGAATGAAATCATCAAAATGATTACTGGCATCGCGCCGGTTCAGATTGCCGGGCCGGTAGCGATTGCCCAGTTGACGGGAGAAGTCGTCACAGCGGGGCTGACACCGCTAATCAGCTTTGCCGCCTTCCTCAGCATCAACCTGGCTTTTGTCAATCTCCTCCCGCTGCCCGCCCTCGACGGAGGGCGCATCGCTTTCGTCCTCCTGGAATGGATTCGCCGCGGGAGACGGATCTCGCCAAAAACAGAGGGGCTGGTGCATCTGATCGGCTTCATATCCCTACTGCTGCTGCTCCTTTTTACCGCCGTACAGGATATCATCCGCATTATCAACGGAGGCAGCCTTCTCCCGTGAATCCAAGACGCAAAAGCAAACCCATCAGTATCGGGGGTGTTGTCATCGGCGGGAACGCCCCGGTCGCCGTTCAGTCCATGACCAGCACTGATACCCGCGATATTGCATCAACCACCCGCCAGATAAAAGAGCTTGAGGAGTGCGGCTGTGAGCTGATAAGGGTGGCGGTGCCCGATGCCGCAGCGGCAAGGGCACTCAAAGCGATAAAAACGAACATCAGCATACCGTTAATCGCCGACATTCATTTTGATTACCGGCTCGCCCTGGCGGCGCTTGAGGGCGGGGTTGACGGGCTTCGCCTGAACCCCGGCAACATCAGCGACCCGGAAAAGGTGACGGCAATCGTGAAGCGGGCAAAAGAAAGAAGCGTTCCCATCCGTATCGGGATTAATGCCGGCAGCCTGCCTCCTCCCGATGAGCCGGGACTTGCCATCCCCCGGCAGATGGTCGCTGCCGCCATGAGGCAAATACGCCTGCTGGAAAGCCTGGATTTTGACCTGATCAAGGTTTCCCTCAAGGCATTTGACGTGCCGACCACGATTGAAGCCTACTGTCTGATTGCCGACCAGATCCCCTATCCCCTGCATATCGGCATCACTGAGGCGGGCACCCCGCGGACAGGCGTCATCCGAAGCGCCGCCGGTCTCGGCACACTGCTTTACCTGGGTATCGGCGATACCATCAGAGTGTCCCTGACCACCGCCGACCGGAGGGAAGAGGTCTTCACCGCCTGGGAAATCCTCCGAAGCCTGAACCTGCGCCAGCGCGGGCCTACCCTTGTGAGCTGCCCTACCTGCGGACGCACCGGAGCAGACATGATGAGCCTGGCGCAGCAGGTGGAGAAGGCGCTCATGAAGATTGACAAACCCATCAAAGTGGCGGTGATGGGCTGCATCGTGAATGGCCCCGGCGAGGCAAAAGACGCCGACGTCGGTATCGCCTGCGGCAAAGGCAGGGGCATCATCTTCAAAAAGGGGAAAAAGATTGCCGTTGTTACGGAAAAGGATTTATTTGCCGCGCTGATGCGGGAAATAGCGGAGATGACGGAAGGGGAAAAAGACAGGAAGAGCGCATGAACTGGACAGCAGTCGCCATCGCTATCGGGGTCACCGGTTTCGCCCTGACCGTAATCATCCCCATCTTGCAAAGCAAGGATAAAATAAACATCAGGATTGACGGGCTAACATACCGTATCCTCCCGCCCCGCGGCGAGCTGAAAATGGGTCTTACCGGCGAGCTTGAGCGACTCGGTGCCCGCGATAGCCGGTATCTGGACAAAATTATCATCAAGCCGGCAAATGCGCAGGGCTACTGCGAACTCGCCAGATACTTCATCCTGCCCACAGGTGGCGTGATACCATTTGCCGGGCCGCTGACTGTTGCGAAAAATCAGCGTATTCAGCTCAACGAACTGGCAGGCATCAGCCTCAAACCTTTGCCCGCCGCATCATCAGAGAGCCGGAAGGGTGCTGCCGAAGAGATGATAAAAGAGATGGAGCAGGCATCATATACCATCGGCATCGCCTGGTGCGATACCACAAAGGTACAGTGGCTAACCATCACAAAAGAAGACTACGGAAAATGGATTGCTTTTTAGCGCGCTTTCCTCTTTAATGCGCAGGAAACAGGACTTTTTCCCCTGCCGGTGAAGCAAATGGAGCGTTTTTGCAATGGGAGACGGCACCGAAGCCTCGCCATATACCCGTGATGATGTGCTCAGGCTGATTAAAATAAGAGGCGGCACCGCCTATGGGCTTGACCTTTCGGGGAAGTGGTTTGAGCGCGAAATTGACCTGAAAGAACTAGACCTGAACGGGATTATCCTCAATAAAGCTCACCTATTGTACGCTCAGCTTGAAGAAACTGCCCTATTTAACGCTCAACTTGAAGAAGCTACCCTATTTAACGCTCAACTTGAGAATACCATCCTACCAGGCGCTCATCTTGAAAGGGCTGACTTGCAGCACGCTAATCTTGATGGGGCTATACTTTGGGATGTTAATCTTGAAGGAGCCAACATGATGGGTGCTACTTTCTCAGCCAGCACCGAAATGGATACAACACACTGGGGAAACTATATTCTGAGTGGCGAACAAAAGGATTATAATCAGGCTTCAGCTACCTACCGACGTCTCAAGCAGTGGTATACGACTGCCGGTATGTATGACGTCGCAGGTAAGTTCTACTACCGTGAGATGGAATGTAAGAGAAAAGGATTAAGCTGGCGGCGTAAGTTTTGGTCAAAGCTATGGAATACGATTTACTGGGGACTCTGCGGATATGGCGAAAAACCAGAGCGGATTGTCATAAACGCCTCACTGATTATATTTGGTCTGTCGCTCATCTACTTTGCTGGCGGAAAGCTTATGCCCAACAGCTTCTGGGACTGCCTTTACTACAGCGCCGCTTCATTTACCGCTCTTGGCTACGGCGGCTGGGTAACAGGCGCCACCGGCTTTGTCAGGTGGCTTGGTGTTGGCGAGACTTTCATCGGTGTCTTCATGACAGGGCTTTTCCTGGTGACCTTCACCAGAAAAATGACAAGGTAGTCGGGCAGGTGGTGTCATTGCGAGCGTCAGCGAAGCAATCCGTAAAATCCCGGTGTGTGTGACGGATTGCTTCGGGCTTCGCCCTCGCAATGACAGAGCGGAACACCGGGTGCGTCTTTACACCAGCTTTATACGCTCCGCGACTGGCATAAACATGCCGTATGTGGTTTAATACTGCCATTAAACCAAACACAAACGGAGTATAAAATGCGTGTCTCAAGACTTTTCGGCAAAACACAGCGAGAGGTGCCTGCCGACGCCGATACGGTAAGCCACCAGCTCCTGCTGAGAGCCGGCATGATCAGCCAGGTGGTAGCCGGCGTCTATTCCTACCTGCCTCTTGCCTTCAGGGTGCTCAAGAAGATCGAGTATATCATCCGTGATGAGATGAATCAGGCCGGCGGACAGGAGGTTCTGCTTCCGGTGCTGCAACCGCTGGAGCTATGGCAGCAATCCGGACGCGACCTTGCCCTTGGTGAGAGTCTTTTCACCCTGAGCGACCGCCGGGAGCGACGCCTGGTGATGGCGCCGACCCACGAAGAGGTCATCACACAACTGGTGGGGCATAATGTGCAGAGCTACCGTGACCTGCCCGTTCTCCTCTACCAGATTCAGACCAAGTTCCGCGATGAGCCGCGTCCCCGTGCCGGGCTGGTCAGGGTGCGTGAGTTTATCATGAAGGATGCCTACAGTTTTGATACCGATGAAGAAGGGCTGGATAAAAACTACCAGGCCATGCTCAGGGCTTATCAGCATATCTTTGCCCGCTGCGGTCTGCCCGCCCTGATGGTCGAGGCGGATAGCGGCGCCATTGGCGGCAAATACTCACACGAGTTCATGCTGGTAACGGAAAGCGGCGAGGATGAAATTATCTCATGTCCACTGTGTCACTATGCGGCAAATATGGAGAAGGCGGAGAGCGTCAAAAGCCAGGCTGAGACCGGCGCAATGCTTCCGCTGGAAGAGGTCGCCACACCGGGCATGAAGACCATTGACGAGGTTTCTGGATACTTGCACGTACCCGCGGAGAAAACCCTGAAAGCCGTTTTCTATGTTGCCGATAAGAAACTCATCTTCGTTGTTATCCGGGGGGACATTGAGGTAAACGAGGTAAAGCTGAAAAATCTGCTGAAAGCAACCAACCTCCGCCTTGCCAGTGAAGCCGAGGTAAAAGAGGCCGGTATCGAGGCGGGCGCCGCTTCGCCGGTGGGCATGAGCGGCATCACGACCATTGGTGATGCGTCCATCACCTTCGGCACCAATTTTGTTGCCGGTGGCAATAAACCGGATACCCACCTCAAGAATGTCAACTACCCCAGGGATTTTCAGGTTGATGTCAAAGCCGATATTGCCCGGGCACAGACGGGCGACGGGTGTCCCAACTGCGAGGGCAAGCTATTGTCGGTTCACGGCATTGAGGTGGGGCATATCTTCAAGCTCGGTGTTGCCTTCAGCGAGAAGCTTGGCGCTTCCTTCAGGGATACCGAAGGTGTATCCCATCCCATTATCATGGGTTGCTACGGCATCGGGCTGGGAAGGCTTCTTGCCGCCGCCATCGAGCAGAACCACGATGAACGGGGTATTATCTGGCCACTGCCGATCGCCCCTTACCATATCTACCTCTGCGCCCTGTCCCGGGACAATGCTGAGGTGACAGAGGCGGCAGAGAAGCTCTATCATGAGCTTGAGGCGCTGGGGCTTGAGGTGCTCTTTGATGACCGTTTGGAATCACCGGGGGTCAAGTTCAGCGATGCGGATCTCCTGGGTATACCCCTCAGGGTAACAGTCAGTCCGCGCACCCTGAAGAATCGCAGCGCCGAGATTAAATGGCGGCACGAGAAGGAGAGCCAGCTTCTTCCGCTCGGCGAGGTTGCCGGAAAGCTGAAGGGGATGGTTGAGAATGGCGAAGCAAGACCCGCCTGAAAAAAAGTACTGGGAGCTGAAACTGATCATGGCGACTGATGACGCCAGTATCAGGACGCCGGTCTGGTGCATGCACTACCCCATACCCTGTGAAGACTGCGATTTGAAATCACGCTGCCTGACCGTACGGGAACCGTCGTTTACCTGGAAAGAACTGGGAGACGCCGGCACCAGCTGTCTTACCCGTGAAGACCTGGAGAAACTGGCCGATGCCGTAAGAGATAATCAGCAAGCATAACGCAGCACATCGTATTACGTGCGCAGTGTCGCCCCGAACGTCTCGGCTAACCTCTTGAGGATTCTCTCCTGCACCGCATTCACCTCTTCCTCGGTCAGCGTATGGTCGGCAGACTGGAAGATGATACGGTAGGCGAGGGATTTTTTCCCCGGCAGCACCTGTTTTCCCGCGTAGACATCAAACAGGCTTACCCCGGTGACCAGCGGAAAGCTGGTAATAATATCTTTGACATTCTCGTTGGCGACATCAGCACCAAGCACCAGGGCCATGTCCCGCGGGACGGAAGGGAAGCGCGACAGCGTTTGAAACGGTCTCTCAATCATCGCATATGGCAAAAGCGCCTTTAAATCCAGCTCAAAGAGATAGACGGGCTCAGGTATCTCAAAGGCAGCAAGCACCCTGGGGTGCACCTCGCCGACAACCCCCAGTTTGACCTCATCAACGGCAATATCGGCCCTTTTCCCCGGTGCCAGGCTTTCATCCCGAGACTCAAGAAAAGAAGCCTTTACCCTGAAGCTGCCAAGCAACCCCTCTGCCACCCCCTTGGCATCATAGAAATCCACGGGATTATCACCCGTATTCCAGGATTTCTCATCCCTGGTGCCAGCTATTATTCCCGTAAGAATATCAGGCTCATCGGGAAGATCGTCCGGTTTCGGCAGATAAATCTTGCCCAGTTCAAAGAGGCGGATACCGCCTTCCTCGAATCTCCTGTTGGCGACAAGGGCGGCAAGAAGCCCTGCCCTCAGCGTGGTGCGCAGGCACTCCTGGTCTTCCGTCATGGGGTTAACCACGCGGAGCGGGACTGGCGCCAGCGCATGAGGCTCCGGCATGAGCTTTCCCAGCATCTCAAGGTTGGTCAGTGAGTTGCTGACAATCTCCTGAAAGCCGAAGCCGGCAAGTCTCTCCCGGACACTCCGTTTGAATCGGATAAACGGCTCCGGGTTCTGACGGGGCAGCTCGTTGCAGAGGGTAGTCAGCGGAATCTTATCATAGCCGATAATGCGGGCTACCTCCTCGATCAGGTCAACCTCAAGGTGAATATCGCTGCGCCAGTAAGCGGCAGTAACCTTTATCTCATTTACCGCATTACCCGGCTGACACGCAAACCCAAGCGATGAAAGCGTCCTGACAATCTCCTCACGGCCGGGGGTCCATCCCCAGAACCTGCTTAACCTTCTCCGTTGACAGCGTGACAGGCTCTGATGCTTTCTTCCCGGGATACGCGTCAACAATCCCTTCAGCCGCCTTACCTGAGGCAATCTCAACCATAAGCTGGGTGGCACGGCGCAGCGCCGGGACTGTAATCTCACGGCTGATGCCGCGTTCAAAGCGCTGGGCAGCCTCACTGGGAAGAGCAAGGCGTGCCGCCGTGTAATGGATGCTGGTGGGTTTGAAATTAGCCGACTCCAAAAGCACGGTACTGGTTCCCTCCGTCACCTCGCTGCTCTCTCCCCCCATGACACCGGCGATTGCCACGGCTTTTTCTTTATCGGCAATGACGAGATTTTCACGGGTCAACTGCCGCGTGATGCCATCCAGCGAGACAAGCGTCTCTCCGTCACGGGCGCGTCTGACGATTATCCCTCCATCCGTGACCATATCATAGTCAAAGGCATGGAGCGGCTGCCCGTACTCCAGCATGACATAGTTGGTAATATCAACGATGTTATTGATGGGACGCATGCCCAGTGCCGTCAGCCTGGCTTTAAGCCACTGGGGAGACTCAGCCACCTTGATGCCCGTAATCGGGCTGGCGGAATACCTTGGGCAAAGATCGGGATCATCAATTCTAACCGATACCTTTTGCGTCACAGGAAGTTCCGTCTCAGGGTAGCTTACCGCGGGTAAACTGAGAGCCTCACCGGTAAGTGCCGAAAGCTCCCGTGCAATGCCAATGACCGAGAGGCAATCGGGTCGGTTGGGCGTGACATCAAGGTCAATGATAACATCACCCATGAAATCAGCCAGCTTCATACCGACGGGGGCATCACCCGGTAAAACCAGTATGCCCTCGTGGTTTTGGGATAACCCAAGCTCTTTCTCCGAGCAGACCATCCCCGGGGAGACGACACCACGGATACGGCCTGCCTTGAGGCGGAAGACCTCGCCGGTATGCCCGTTTACCAGACGGGCACCAACACGGGCGAAGGCGATCTTATCCCCCACATAGAGGTTCGGTGCCCCGCAGACCACCGTGTCTTCCTCATCCCCCAGGCTAACCGTCGCCAGGCGGAGCCTGTCGGCATCAGGGTGGGGGTTAACCGCTTTCAGTTCACCGACCAAAATGTTTTCCCAGCTGCTAAAGGTATCGTGAACCCTTGCCACCTCGGTGCCGGACATCGTCAGGAGGTTCGCCACCTCCTGCGGCGAGTGTTTTATGTCAAGATAGTCACGGAGCCACTTGAGTGAAATTTTCATCTCTAAAACTGCCTCAAAAATCTAAGGTCGTTCGCATAAAATAGCCTGACGTCATCAATGCCGTAGCGCAGCATGGGGATGCGTTCAATACCGAGACCAAAGGCAAAGCCAGTGTGAACCTCAGGGTCAATACCCACACGCTTCAGCACCTCCGGGTGCACCATGCCGGCACCCCCGATTTCAATCCAGCCGCTATCTTTGCAGAGACTGCAGCCGCTCCCGTGACAAACAGCACAATCAATCGCCAGCTCGACACCAGGCTCGACAAAGGGGAAGTAGTCACAGCGGAAGCGCGCCTTCCGGTCAGCCCCGAAGAAACGGCGGACAAACTCATACAAAATTCCCTTCAGGTCAGCCATGCTGACACCCACATCCACTGCCAACCCCTCAATCTGCTGGAACATGGGGATATGAGTGGCATTGATCGCTTCGTAGCGCCACACCTTACCAGGCACAACAATACGCAGCGGGGGTTTCACCTTCTCCATGAATCTGACCTGCATCGGAGAGGTGTGGGTACGCAGCAACATAGACCGCTCGCCATCCTTCTCAAAGTCAATCCAGAAGGTGGACATATTATCCCTTGCCGGATGCTCTCTGGGGATATTAAGCGCCTCAAAGTTATAATATTCCCACTCCACCTCAGGCCCTTCGACGACCTGGAAACCGAGCGAAACAAAGATATCACACATCTCGTTAATGGTCTGTGTCACGGGATGAAGCCTGCCCAACGGTGGGCGGCGACCGGGAAGGGTGATATCAATTTTTCCTGTGCCGGTAAGCTGCGCCCGCACCGTCTCTGACGCAAGCCTTTCCTCCCTCTGCTTGAAACTCTCTTCAAGAGCAATTTTCACGCTATTTGCCAGGGCACCGGCCGTCTTTCTCTCCTCAAGCGGCAGGGAAGATAAGCCCCGCAGCATCATGGTAAGGTCGCTCCTTCGCCCCAGGTAGCGTACCCGCCATGATTCCAGCTCTTTCAGACTGTCAGTTTTACCCAGCGCCTCCAGCGCGTTTCGCTTGAGCTCATCAAGTTTTCCCTGCATCGATCTAACTCCAGTCCGAACCTGTCTTCCAAAACAAAGTGTGGCTTACTTACAAGCCACACTTATATCACCAGCGAATTACATTATAATCCAGAACTCACCAAAAAACCAGGCGGTTTTTCGACTATCCCTGGTTCCTGTCGGGTCCAATTTTAATCCTCACTGACCAGGATACAGCAGTTATGCAGACCCTTTCATTCATGCTGCATTGTGTTCACAAGAATTTGCGATGGCGAAAACTGATGCCGCAACCGTGACCGGATAAACCATTCAGCCCGAAACCTGTCCCCGCACCGTTTCGACGATCTGAGCAAAGGCAGATGGCTCACGGACCGCCATATCAGCAAGTAGCTTGCGGTTGAGCATCAGGCCTGACTTTTTCAAACCTTCCATGAACTGACTGTATTTCAGACCGTTCAGGCGGCTTCCCGCATTGATACGGGTAATCCAGAGTCTTCTCATGTCGCCCTTGCGCTCCCTCCGGTGAAAGTAGGCATAACGCAGAGCATGCATCATGGACTCATGAGCACGGGCATAAAGTTCACTGCGGGGTGAGCGGTGTCCCCTGGTTAAACTCAAGATTTTTTTATGATGACGATGGGCGGTTACCCCCCTCTTTACCCTTGGCAAAAGATTATTACCTCCTCCCTATTTCACATCGTAAGGTAAAAGCCTCATGATGCGTTTCCGGTTTGCCGGACTCATCTCGGTCATTTCATCGTAAGAGCGCTTGACCCTTTTTGATTTCGCCATCCTCAGATGACTTTTCCCCTGATGCATATGCATAATTTTACCGGTTCCCGTAATATGGAAACGCTTCTGTATTGACTTCCGCGTCTTTATCTTAGGCATTTTGTGTCTCCTGCACCGTCTCCGTCTCCTTTTCCTTCTCTTTCGCCTTAGCTCTCAGGCTTGCCGCCGGAGAGACAACCGCGACCATCCTCCTCCCATCCATCATCGGATGGGACTCAATGGTAGCTTCTTCTGTAATTGATTCCATCA
>JBDRFO010000039.1:0-2103 GCA_043818655.1 Chloroflexota bacterium | reverse complement strand
CCTGGAGTGCGTTGAGTCTTATGCCAGCATCGGTGAAATATGCGATGTGCTGCGCCATGCCTTTGGCACCCAGAAAGAATTCCTGGTTTTCTAGCTTGTAATATTGCCAATTATGAATTTATTATTGACTGAGAAGGAAATGAAATGATCAAGAGAGTTCACCATGTGGCTATTGCGGTCACGAATATTGACGAAGCTTTAAAACTATATGAAAATCTGTTTGGTGTTAAGGTGAGCAAAATTGAGGCTGTGCCGGAGCAGGGCGTCAAGGCTGCCATGATAACCATGGGCGATGGCGGTGAAATTGAATTTTTGGAGCCGATTGATCCCAATTGCGGCGTAGCCAAGTTCCTGGAGAACAAGGGAGAGGGGATACATCATATCTGCCTGGAAGTTGATGATATCGATAAGACGCTGAGTTCATTAGCGGAGAAAGGCTGCCAGCTTATCGATAAGAAATCGCGCAAGGGTCTGGCGGGCCAGATTGCTTTTTTGCATCCTAAATCAACTGAAGGCGTGCTCATTGAACTGGCGCAGACAACAGGAAAATCATATTAGTATAGTCAGGGTAGTGACAGTAGTACCGGCGATGTGGTGATTACGGAAGGAGAAATCCTATGGAAGGAGAAAAAAGAATTCGAGTCCTGGTAGCCAAGCCCGGCCTGGACGGACATGATCGTGGCGCTAAAGTCGTGGCCAGGGCGCTACGTGATTCTGGCATGGAGGTTATCTATACCGGTATCCGGCAGACACCGGAAATGATTGTGGAAGCTGCCATCCAGGAGGATGTGGATGTGGTGGGTTTGAGCATACTCTCCGGAGCGCACCTGGCGCTTTTCCCGCAGATTGTAGAAGGGCTCAGGAAACGGGGTTTGACCAATGCCATGGTTATTGCCGGCGGTATCATTCCTGACGAGGATATCTCTGCTTTGAAGAAAATAGGAGTAAAAGCTGTGTTCGGCCCGGGCACTCCTACCAACCAGATAGCCGACTTCATCAAAAAGAAACTTGATGTTCCCAAATAGGCAGCAGTCAGAATGTTATAGTCGAGCGATACCGATGATGTCTTTGATGCTGTTCAACCTTTTGTTTTCCAGGTGGCGCTTGATACCATCCAGCACTTCCGTGAAGCAATCAGGGTTAATCATACTGGCCATGCCGATTTGTACTGCGCTGGCTCCGGCCATGATGAATTCCAGGGCATCTTCGGCGCACATGATGCCGCCGCAGCCGACCACGGGCACTTTTACCACGCCGGACACTTTATATACCATGTAGAGAGCTACCGGCTTGATGGCGGGGCCTGAGAGGCCTCCGGTGACGTTGCCCAGAGATGGTTTGCTTTTACTGATATCTATCTTCATGCCGCGTAGCGTGTTAATCAGTGTGATAGCATCGGCGCCGGCTTCAACTACCGCCAGGGCGATTTCAGTAATATCGGTTACATTGGGGCTGAGTTTTACTATTACCGGTAGATGAGAGGCAGATTTAACTGCCGAGGTAACCTGAGCCGCACATCTGGGGTTTGTGCCGAATTCCATGCCTCCCGAGTTTACATTGGGGCAACTTATATTAACCTCGATCCCGCTGATGCCGGGAACGCCGTCCAGCCGGGCAGCCAGGCTGGCATAATCTTCGATGGTTTCTCCGGCTATGTTGACCACCACCGGCACCTGCCACTTTGCCCAGACGGGGGCTTTTTCCTTGATCAAGGCATCAACGCCGATATTTTGCAGGCCGATGGAGTTAAGCATGCCGGAAGCTGTCTCTGCCAGGCGGGGTTGCGGATTGCCGTCTCTGGGTTTGAGTGTAGTCCCCTTGCAAACCAGGGCTCCCAGCTTTTGTACATCTGCCAGTTCGCCGAATTCGGTCCCATAACCGCAGGTGCCCGAGGCTGTCATTACGGGGTTGGATAGTAATAAGCCTTCAGGGTGTTGCGGGGCTAGTTGAACACTTAAGTCTGCCATCTTAACTCTTTTTGCCGGTCCGGGTGTTGGGACGCAATTTCAGCACCGACTCAATTTTGCTGTCTATGGTTATTTTCTTATCCCTGCGGTCGTCGATCTTAAGCGTGGTGAGCACACGGGAGATTCCTTTGCTGAA
>JBDRFO010000038.1:0-2862 GCA_043818655.1 Chloroflexota bacterium | reverse complement strand
CAGCTCACGTGAAGCTTCCATGATGGTTTTTCCTTCGGCAATGTATCCCCTGCGTCCCGATGGCTGAAAAATTACCTGGTGCTTTCGCTTGTTGTTGTCTGCCATAGTTGTGCTATGAATTCCTCTTTTTAATTCAGTCTTACTTCTTATTAATCGTACCAGCCGAAGTCGTTAATCGCCTTTTTCATCATGTACAGGTTATACGGAGGCGTACTAACCGGGACTTCACAGCCCTGCATCAGGGCATAGCCGCACGGAGCATATTTTGCCTTCTCGATGGCTTCCCGGCAGAGTTCGTAGACTTCCTGAGGTGTGCCGGTCTGGATAATCGCCGGCTCGATGTTGCCGGCAATGATACATTTGTCTCCGAAATACTTAATAGCCGTGGTCAGGTCTACCTCTTTACCGAAGCTGACTATGCCGTAGTCTCCCATGGGCACTTGTGCCCAGTACGGCAGGTTAAGGTTTTGGTCACCGCAGATATGGCATAAAATATGCTTGATTCCGATAGTCAGAATTTGCTCGTGGAGTTCTTTCTGGTAAGGAAGGACGAACTTCTCAAACTGTTTCGGCGAGATGATTTGATTGGAAGCTAAAGGCTCCCATATCTGTATACTGACACGTCCCTTACCGAAGGTATCAACCCAGAACCGGGCTATATCCAGAACGTGGTCCGTAGCCATGCGAAGGAGCCGGTGAGTCACCTCGGGTCTCTTTATTAACCAGCGGCAGAGCGTGTCAACGGTGCAGATATTTCCCGCAATGGTAAACGGTCCGCCAACAACAACCGATACCGGTATGTCATGCTTTTCCTGAAGTTTGGAAAACTGCATTGCCAGGGGGAGCATGCCTGCTGTTTTCACATCGGGCAGTTTCAGCTTCCAGACATCATCCTCTGACTCTACGGCAAAGCGTCCGTGAGACGGAGCCTGTTCGAATTCACCGGTTGGGAAAATTATCTCCCCGCCGAATTCCCATCCCCCGTAGGAAGCGTAGCCGTAGAATGGGTAACTATCATAGCCGTACATCTGCTGCGTCCACATCTGTGCCTGAAGGCTCTTTTCGGGGTCCCGGTAAATCGTGGCTACCGGGTAACCTGCGTTTTTAGCACAGAAGCCGAGTATAAAGCACAGGAATGGCACGCGGTCTACCGGTTTACCGTTGAGCAGGGCATTCATCCGCTCCGCCCGGGTCATTCTGTCCTCTCTCGGCTGTTTTATCTGTCTCATAATACTCCTTCACGAAGTTGTTGATTAACTACCAATCATACCGGCCAAAATCTTCTACCGCTTTCTTCATCATGTATGCATTGTAAGGGGGTACCCTTGGGGAAATGCCGCAGCCGGGCATCAGGATATAGCCCCGGGGCGCGTGCTTTGCCTTTTCAATAGCCTGTCCGCAGAGTTCATAGATTTCCTGAGGTGTACCGGCCTGAATAACCGCCGGTTCGATGTTGCCGGCAATGATACAGATATCCCCGAATAATTCTATAGCCGTTGCGAGGTCAACCTCCTGCCCGAAGCTGACGATGCCCGGGTCGCCCATTGGCACCTGTGCCCAGTACGAAAGATTCATATTCTGGTCGCCGCAGATGTGGCAGAAGATATGTCTGATACCCATAGCAAGTATCTTCTCATGGAGTTCTTTCTGATAGGGCAGAGAAAATTCGGCAAAATGCTTTGGTGAAATAACCTGGTTAGAGGTTGTTGGAGCTACCGTCTGCACCAGAATACGCTCCGGCACAAAGGTATCTACCCAGTGTCGCATCAGTTTCAGACTGTAGTCGTTGGCTAATTTAAGAAGGTGGTGGACCACATCCGGTTTTTTTATCAGCCAGCGGCAGAGAGTATCCGTACCGCAAAGCCCTCTCACAAAGTCCAGGGGTGAGTTGCACCATGCCGAGACAGGAAAGCCATCCTTCTCCTGCAACCTGGCTAATTGCATATACAGGGGGACGGGTTGTGCCGTAATCAAATCATTCGGCACTTTGAGTTTCCAGGCGTCCTCCTCCGATGTTACCGGATAGCGCACGATTGACGGTGCCTGCTCAAATTCACCGCTGGGCAGTTTAATCTCTCCTCCGAAAGGTAACGTGGCATCTCCGCCAAAACACTGTCTTGGTATATCATCACTATCATACATCTCCTGTGTCCACACCTGCGCCAGGAAGCATTTTTCAGGGTACTGGAATATGCTGGCAAGTGGGTAACCAACATTACTGGCGGCTAAGGTGGGGCTGATGAGCCAAAGCCAGACCGGTACCCGGTCTATGGGCATTCCTTCCAGAAGGGCGTTTATCCGTTCCATCGGCAACATAAAACCTTGCTTTATTTTTTCTATCTATACTATTTTTCTCAGTGTTTAGCTGATTTACCTGTTTATCTTTTTAACCGGTGGAGCATATTAACGGCTTCCTGGACAGCCTCGCCGGCGTTGTCAGCGTATCCGTCTGCACCGTAACGCTCGGCTATTTCCCGTGTTAATGGAGCCCCGCCAAGCATGATAGATACATCGGGGTTTTCGCTTTTTATCATCTCAATAATCCTGGGCATGGCAAGCATGCTGGTTGTCATCAGTGCTGAAAGTCCGACAATATCGGCATTGGTTCTCTTTTGCTCCTCGGCGAATCTGTTCAGCTTCACGTCCTTGCCCAGGTCGTGAACAATCCAGCCAGCAGCTTCAAACATTATCTTCACCAGGTTTTTACCGATGTCGTGAATATCACCCTCAACAGTACCGATAACTATCTGTCTTTTTACTTCGCTATCGCTAATTTGAATATGCGGCTGGAGTATTTTCAGTCCGGCGTACAGTGCGTCCGAGCACAGCAGTAATTCCGGCACAAAGTATTCTTTGTTGGTA
>JBDRFO010000037.1:0-2253 GCA_043818655.1 Chloroflexota bacterium | reverse complement strand
AGACGCATTTCCTTAGTCAAGCTCTCTTTCTGGCAGAAAACGAGGGTAAACTTTGCCTCCTCACTCCACCGGCCACCCTGGAATCAATTCGTCTATCCCTGCCATCAGCCGGATGGTCTCCTTCAGGGTAACTATCACCTTCTGGTAGTGGGTTAGTTCGTCATAAGTCAGCGTCCGGCCTTTACGGTCTTTAAGCCATTTTTGGCAGACATGGTAGCCACCGATGTGAAAATTCCAGACCTCCGGTGCCACGCCCTCAAAGTACTGTGTCTTATTGATGTCGATACGCTGGTTATTTTCATCGTAGCTTACCTTTTCCATCTCGTTGGAGCCGGTGACGGGATACCCGGTAATTAGATTATTTAGCACAGGCGACTCCATGAGGTGCAATGATACCAATTCGGCACCCTTGGTCGCCAGCGCCTTGAAAAGCCCTTTATCCGAGGTCAGCGGCAGGCGCGGGAAGTCTATCTTGAGGAACTCGGCGTAGCGGGTGCGGTAGGTGGGCGAGTGGAAAACGGCATAAGCATAGTTGAAAATATCCTCCGGGCCAAAGGTCTCTTCAAGGTCTCCCCTGCCATCTTCAATGAATGTTAGCCCCAGCTTTTCTGAGAAAGCCTTGACGAACTCCGGGTTCAGGTTGGGACGGCGATTACCGCCTTCAAATTGCATCTCTCCTTCGGCGGGGTAGAGGTAGAGAGGGAAGACTGATGTTATCTCCCTGGTCTTGAGAGAAACCGCACAGCATTCCGCCAACTTATTGGAGCACAAGATGTGATGGAAGCCCAGCTCCGCTTGTTGCCGACACATAAGCAATGCCGTATTTTGCCCTTTTAGCATATGTTGCATGACCTGAAATGCTGGCCGGCTCGTTAGTTTAGGGTCGTAATAAAGGTAGCGTTCATCAAAAGGTCGATAAAGACACTTACTGATATTCTTTTTATCGAAAACCGTTTGGTTCCTTCGTGCTTCTATATCAAAACTGGATGAAGAGTAGACGCGGTATCGGTCTTTGAAATCATCACCATAGTCATTACTAAAGAATCTACTGATACGTTCTTCCAGCGCTTTACTTTCGAAATCGAAGAATAAATCATCACGGTCAGTCTTAAGACCGTTTTGCGAGACCACGAATGAGTCTCGGACAGACCAGAACTGCGAGTATTCGTATTCTAATGACAAATCCTTAGGCACGAAGAAGAAATATGGTTCGGTTGGCTTTAGCTCCTGCCAGCTTGTAGACTCGACATCAGCTTCAAACAATGCCTTGTATTTACTCTCTCTCGCTCCCCACATATCCGCATAGTAAACGTGCTTTTCGCCTTCATCCTTAAGTTCTTTAACAAAAATACCTATTGCAACGCCTTGTTGAATATCGAATACATTCTCATCTTTGATATTGTCGGGGGCTTGCTCTCCCCTTCTGGAACTGCCGTGCAGATTCATGAGGTAAATACTGGAGAAACTTCCAAGCAAATACTCCCTCATACGGCGGTGGGTCAGGCCATCAAGATAGGAGTTATTAGTGATAAACCCTAATATTCCATAGCCGGTCTTCTCGATGCGCCACTGGGCAAAGCGAATGAACTTGATATAGTCGTCATCTATGTTTAGTTTCTTCTCATGCAAGCCCTCTTTATAATCGTCCAGCAGCGTATCTATCCATTCACCTCGGTTGAGCGAGCTCACCGAGTACGGCGGATTGCCAAGCACCACCATTATCGGCTCGTCTTTCTTGACCCGGGCGGCGGCGTTGGCTTCCTCGCTTATCCAGCGGGCAAAAAGTGTCTCGGCGCGCTTTATTGCTTCCTCAAGGGTATTGGTCAGGTAGATACCCAGGCGCTGGTCGCTCTGGAATTCGTAGCCCGTCTCCTGTAATAAAAGCCCCAGCTTCAAATGAGCGACGGCGTAGGGAGCCATGAGCAGTTCAAAACCAAAGATGCGGGGCAGGAGTTTTTCCGCCACGTAGTTATTCCACAGGCCCTGCTGCCCCTTGCCGATGTTAGCCTGGTAAATCTCGTTTATCACCATATAGAGAAACGTTGCCGTGCCCACCGCCGGGTCGAGGATGAGTGTTTTATCATCGGCCAGCCCCTGCGGTTTGTTAAATCGGTCTTTAAGCAGGTGGTCAATGGAGCGCACAATGTAGCTGACCACCGGCTCCGGCGTGTAGTAAACGCCGCGCATCTCTCGTATCTTCTCGTCGTATTCCTTCAGGAAGGTCTCATAGAAGTGCACCACCGGGTCTTCCTT
>JBDRFO010000036.1:0-12890 GCA_043818655.1 Chloroflexota bacterium | reverse complement strand
AACCGATGCGGCCAAGCGGATGCGACGGCGGGATAATGCCCTCTACCTGGTGTTCAAGATTGTGGAGCGGCTAAGCCGGAACTGGCGGGCTCTTAACGGTGGGGCTAACCTGATGACACTGGTCATGGAAGGATGTACCTTAAAAGACGGCATTCTACAGCGAGATAAGATGCCTGAACTGGCAGGTGCAAGGAGCTAATAAGAAAGGTGCTGGAAGGAATTTCCACAACATTTGACAAGACTTCT
This sequence comes from Chloroflexota bacterium, assembly GCA_043818655.1. Taxonomy (GTDB): domain Bacteria; phylum Chloroflexota; class Dehalococcoidia; order Dehalococcoidales; family JAZDNC01; genus JBDRFO01. The sequence continues at coordinate 12,644 of JBDRFO010000036.1, read as the reverse complement.
GATTACGCTCTCTGATTGACAATATTTACAAATCACCGTCCTCGTCCTCCCTTCTGAAGTAATTATTTATAGTGGTGGTTAATTCCCGCATTGCCTTAGTATTGTTTTCTATCAGTTCTCGAAGTACATCGTCTCTTGCTTTATCTTCCTGCCTATTCCACCGAGTAATTAACCATCTTACTAACCCCCAAACAACGAAAGCAACAAACAAAAAAAACCAAACAGTCATCGGGTATCTACTCACGTCAGTCATGAAAGCCCCCCACAAGCCGCCAAGCGTATAGGGACTAGCTGTCCTTGTAATATCTTGAATGTGAATAAACAAGATGTATAGAGCGAATCCAAGTATGAACGGTTCGTAGAATTGAAACACAAACCTGACGACACTCTTAATCTTAGGCATAACCACCCTCTCAGTCTCTTTTCGAGGAGATTATACCACCAACCAAGAATGATTAGAAAGGTAAAACAGGCTCTCTTTACAATATGATTGCAAAAAAGATATACTTAAAATACTAACCTCCCCAGGAAGGCTCACGATGTCCAGAGTCATCCGTTATTTATTCCTGAGTGTTTTGTTCCTCACCGGCACACTGGCGACACCGGTGCAGGCAGATGCCGCCGGCATTGATGTGCTCCGCGTCAGCGGGACGGTTAATCCGGTCATGGTTGATTACATCAGGCGCGGCATCAAGCAGGCAGAAAACGACAACGCGATTGCTTGTATCATCCAGCTTGATACACCGGGCGGTCTGGACACTTCCATGCGCGATATCGTGAAGGATATCGTGAGCGCCGCTGTCCCCATAGTCGTCTATGTGTCCCCATCCGGGGCAAGGGCTGCCTCGGCGGGCACCTTTATTACGATTGCCGCTCACGTGGCGGCGATGGCGCCCAATACCTCAATTGGTGCCGCAAGCCCCATCACCCTCAGTCCGGAAGGGGAGGGAGAGATTTCAAGCACCCTCAAGGAGAAGATACTGAATGATGCCGCCTCTTACATCAGGAGTTTAGCCCAGGCCAAAGGGCGTAACCTGGAATGGGCGGAAAGGGCGGTCAGAGAAGCCGCTTCTGCCTCCGACCAGGAAGCCTTGGAACTGAATGTCATTGATATGGTCGCCCCGAACCTCACCACCCTCATCGCCCGGCTTGACGGCAGGGAGGTGACCATGCTGGACGGCAGCAAGGTTACCCTGGAGACGCAGGGAACGGTCATCAATTACATTGATATGACTGCCTTCGAAAGTCTCCTTTTTACCGTCGCCGACCCGAACATCGCCTATATCCTGTTAAGCATCGCCGTTCTCGGCATTGCCCTGGAAATATTCAACCCCGCGCTCATCTTTCCGGGCATCATCGGCGTTATTTCCGGCATCCTGGCTTTTTATGCCCTGGGCATGTTGCCGGTAAACTATGCCGGCGTGCTCTTTATCCTTATTGCCTTCGGGCTGTTTATTGCTGAGATGCTTACCGCCAGTTTCGGAATCCTTATCAGCGGGGGTATCGTCTCACTCATTCTCGGCTCGCTGATACTCTTTAAAGGAGATTCCCCCTTCTTTCGTGTGAATCCATGGCTCATTGCCGCGGTCGTGCTCACCTTTGCCGCCGCCCTTTTCTTTATCGCAGGCAAGGTGATTGCATCGCAGCGCCGCCATGCCACCACCGGCAAAGAGGGATTGATCGGCCAAATAGCCCGCACCAGGACAATCCTGGAGCCTGAAGGGCTGGTCTTTTATGGAGGTGAACTCTGGAAAGCAATCTCTGAGTCCGGAAGGATCGAAGCCGGCGAGCAGGTGCTGATTGATCGCATTGATGGTCTCATCCTGCACGTAACGAAAAGGCAGTAAGGGGTTCTAATCAGTCCTGGTTGCTAACTCGATTTTCCTCGTCGCAAATTCACGTAAGAATAACCCGGAATGAGTAAAATGTAGCAAGGAGGTAAATAGATAATGGTCGATATTACATACATTCTTATTTCTGTAATCGTTCTGTTTCTCATCATGGTTTTCGCTTCGGCAGTTAAGATTGTCCAGGAATACGAGCGGGGTGTCATTTTCCGCCTGGGGAGGCTGGTGGCTTCCAAAGGCCCCGGTCTCTTTATCCTTATCCCTCTCATTGACCGCATGGTCAAGGTAGACCTGCGCACGGTCACCCTGGACGTGCCGCCCCAGGATATTATCACCAAGGATAATGTTACCGTCAGGGTGGACGCCGTTGTCTATTTCCGGGTGATTGACCCTGACGCCTCGGTGGTAAAGGTTGTCAACTATATTTCCGCCACCTCCCTGATATCCCAGACAACGCTGCGCAATGTGCTGGGGCAATCGGAGTTGGACGAGCTGCTCGGTGCCCGGGAAAAGCTGAACGAGCAGCTGCAAAAGATCATTGACGAGCAGACTGATCCCTGGGGGATAAAAGTCAGCATGGTGGAGATCAAAGACGTCGAACTCCCCGAATCAATGAGACGGTCGATGGCAGCCCAGGCTGAGGCGGAAAGAACAAGACGGGCGAAGATTATTCATGCCGACGGCGAGTATCAGGCATCCGAAAAGCTGGCGCAGGCGGGAGCCATTATTGCGAGAGAGCCAACAACACTGCAGCTCCGCTATATGCAAACCCTGACCGAAATCGCCTCCGATAAGAACACCACGATTATCTTCCCCCTGCCCATTGACCTGATTCAGATGTTCATGAACAAGGGAGCAGCAACCCCACCCGTTAAAGAAGAGAGCAAATAACTGCGATAAACAATCATTCAGGAGGATGTCTCATCATCAGGGATGAGACGTCCTCTATTTCTATGCCCGCAGGGTGACATCTTCCGCCAGAACCCGGATCAGACTGCCGTCCTGAGTGCGCAGATGAAGGCTGCCGTCCGGGGAAACAGACTCCGCGATACCATCATGGACAAAGCTGTCCGCGCTTACCCGCACCCTTTTGCCCAGGGTCACCAGGTTGTCCCGCCACTCCTGAAAAACATCGTTCTCCTGACCCAGTGCCCGGTACAGCTTCTCCATCTCCACAAGCACGCCCCTGACAATACCGGGGCGGGAAACATCAGCGCCAAGCTCGCGGGAAAGACTTGTGGCGACCGCGGCGATTTCGGGAAAATCAGCCACATTAAGATTGACATTGATGCCGATGCCGATAATCGCGTAGTCAACCGTATTCCCCCTGACAGCATTCTCAATCAGGATGCCGCAGACCTTCTTCCCGTCAATCAGGACATCATTGGGCCATTTAATCTGCGGCTGGAGACCCGTCGTTGATTTGATGCCCCTCAGGACGGATAAAGAGGCAACCATGATGAGGTACGGCAGATACGCAACCGCCGGGTAAAGGATGAGCGACATGGCGATACTGCTGCCCGGCGGCGTCAGCCAGGCACGCTTGATGCGCCCCCGCCCCAGCGTTTGTTCATCGGCGATGACAACCGTCCCTTCCGGTGCTTTTTTCTGCGCCGCCCGCCTCGCGACATCCATGGTTGAGGTCACACTGGAATAGTAGAGGACACGCTGCCCGATAAATCCTGTCTCAAGACCATCCGTGATGGATGCGGATGAAAGGTCACCCTCAATCATAGACCACCCACCTGAAATAATTACCGCTTATTCATCCGCCACAGAGGCAAGCTCCGCCAGCCTTTCCAGCACCGATTGCATCTGCTTTAGCTCATCCCCGTAGCCGCTCCAGTCACCCGTTTTCAGGTACTCCTGGGCCTGGTCGTAGTGACGCTGCGCCTCCGCAATGAGACTGATAATATCAGGCGGTAACGCTTCTCCCGGTTTGGCCTCCGGTTCGACCGGCGATACCTTAGCACCAAAGATAACGGCGAGGCTTTCCTCCAGCGTGGGTCTCATCGCAATTTTTTCCCCTGCCGCGACAATGACCCGCTTGAGTTCGGGAAGTCCCCCTGAGTCCGCCTGAAGGAATACCGGCTCGACATACAGCTTGGATGTTGCCAGGGGGATAAGCAGCAGGTTACCGCGAATAACACGGGAACCGCCGCGGCTCCACAGGGCAAACTGCTCCGTGATGACCGTATCCTGCTGGATGCGGTTCTCGATCTGGCTGGGGCCATAGACCAGCTTATCCTTCGGGAAAAGGTAAGCCAGCAGCTTGCCGTAATTATCCCCGTCACAGCGGGCGGCAAGCCAGCCGATCGTATTGTTCTTGTTCACCGGTGTGAACGGCAACATCAGCAGGAACTCTTCTTTTTCCTCCATCGGCAGGCGCATAATCGTGTAGTACGGCTCTAAAAGCTGTTCCCTGTCGACATAGAACTCCTTCGGTACCGTCCACAGGTCTTCTTTATTATAAAACACCCGGGCATCACGCATGTGGTAGCTCTGATAGACAGAAGACTGAATGTTGAACATGTCCTCCGGATAACGCATGTGAATCCTCACGGATTCGGGCATCTCCTCCGCGGGAACAAAGAGCCCGGGGAAGATGGACTGATAGGTTTGAATCAGGGCATCTTCAGGGTCGGTGACATAAAACGTCACTCCCCCGTCATAGGCATCAATCACCGCCTTGACACTGTTCCGGATATAGTTCAACCGGTGCCCGAATGGCTCAGAATAGGGGTAACGGTTGGTCGTCGTGTAGGCGTCCTGAATCCAGTACAGCCTTCCCTCGATTGCCACGACATAAGGGTCTGCATCCAACTCCAGAAACGGCGCCAGTTGCTTCACCCTCACCTGAATGTTCCGGTTATAGATTACCCGGCTCTGCGGTGTCATCTCATTGCTGATCAGGAGATTGAAGTCGCCGAAATGCCAGGCATAGACCAGCCGGCGGATGAAACTGTTCAGGATCACCCCGCCGTTGCCTTCATAGTAACCGTAAACATTTTCCGTACCCATCGGGTAGTCAAACTCCTGGGTATCCGTGTTGACGAGGACGTAATCATTTGTTTTCTCGCCAAAGTAAATCTGAGGCTTCTCGATGGTTAAACTGCCCGCCGGTGGGATATCCTTGACAAGCAACACGGGTAATCCCTGCGCGCCGATCTCATTAACCGGACTCATGGCAATCCCGTAGCCGTGCGTAAACTGCAGTTTGCGGTTAACCCATGTCTGCGCCTCACTCGCCAGCTTCTCTGCCGAAAGCTCACGGGCGGATAACATGACCTGACGGTACTGATCGTCGATGAGATAACGATCGATGTCAACATCATTGAAGTCGTAGTAAAGACGGATGGACTGGATCTGGTTGTAGGTATCCTTCAGCGGGCGGGGATCCCAGAGCCTGATGTTGTTGATTGTCCCCTGATTCTGGGTGATATCCTCAGGGCTTGGTATCTCATCCGCCGGGAAGGATTCCTCTTCAATCCGGTCTAAGGCAAAGGCTTTCCGGGTAAACTCGATATTATACTCGATATAAGGTCGCTCGGTGACCAGCTCGTTTGGTTCCACCTGAAAACGCTGTATCGCATAAGGGAAGATACCGTCAATAATCAGCGCCGCCGCCAGCCATCCGGCAACACCATAGAGGGGCAAACGGAAGTCCCGCCTGATGATGGAAACCAGGATGATGCCAATCAGAACGAGCATGACTGCCATCATGATCCACTGCGCCGGGAGCTTGGCATGGATATCAGCGTAGCTGGCACCAAAACCCACCCCTCTGCTGGAGTAAACCAGATTCCAGATGGCAAACCAGTAACTGCTGCCAAAAAGAACGACGATCGCGATGGCAAGTCCGCCCATGTGGGCTAAGACACGCCGGGCAAAGTCGAATTTAAGTCGTTGTACCGCATAGCTCAAGGCATAGACACCGGCACAGGCGAGAGCGGTCATGATGAACGCCCCCTGAAGCCAGTCTCTTACCAGCTCGAAGAAAGGCAGGGAAAAGACGTAGTAGCCGATATCCTTCTGGAAAATCGGATCGGCGATGCCAAAGGACTGCCCGTGGAGAAAGCGAAGCACAGTCTCCCAGTTACCCTGGGCAATCATCCCGAACATCAGGCTGAGCAGTACTGTTCCCAGAATAACAACCACCCTGATGACCGGCTGCAGGTTTTTCATCATCGCCCACGGCACCTGTGCATCAGCCCTGGGTGTCAGATGGGCAGCGAGCAACAGGTTCCCCAGGAACAGAAGCCCGAAGATGCCCGCCGCCGCGAAAAAGAGGGTCACTCTCGTTTTAAGGATGGTCATGTAGACATCAGCGTAATCCAGATGGCTGAACCATAACCATTCGGTGTACATGCTCTTCAGGATATTGGCGAGAAGGAATGAAAACAGAATCCCGACGAGCACCAGTATGACCGTGGCATTCGCCCATCTGGGATAGCTGCCTGATGGCGGCGTCCTGTTCCCGTCTTCAGGAAACCACCGTTGCCATTGACTGTCAAATGAACTCATTTATTTACTCCCAATCTACCCGGACGTATTTCACATCATTGTCTGTCTGGTTTTCCCCTCATGCGATACCGCGAAAAAAACAGGAGGTACCTTAAAAGAGAGGATAGCACGTCGCACTCATCCCGGTCAACGTAATGCCCGACCGCGTTTTACCCAATCCCTGTTGCTTTTACATAGATTTGAGACGGCAATAACCAGATTAGCAACCCTGACGGAACAAAAAGCCCGATGGGACATCGTTCTACTCTGGTTGCTAACATTAGCTTCGATACCATTGCGAGAGGAGCAAAGCAATCCCAACCTCAACGGAGCATGAGATTGCTTCGTCGCTGCTGCTCATCGCAATTAGGCTTAAAACCAGCCATAATTTACAGAAAAATACCCCGTCTCCGGTGCCGCGCAGAATTGCTTCGCCCACACTGACAGAAGGGAAACAGCCGGCAAGTTTTTACCGGTAATCCCTCATCGTATCATTCAGCCGGAAGACAGGCTCAAATGAACCAAAAAGCCCCAGGTACTGCTCCAGGAGACGCGTCAGCAAAAATTGTCCCCTCACTGTTTCCCTGGCTTTTTGTCCGAGTTTCTCCCTGAGTTCCCTGTCCTGCAGCAGCGCCACAATTCTCCCGGCGGCTTCCGCAACAGAAGAAACCAGAAAACCATTCTCCCCGTTATCTATCTGGTAGCGGATGCCGCCCACGTTCCCGCCGATAACGGGCGTTCCCTTCCACATCGCTTCAGCCACGGTAAGACCGAAACCCTCGCGGAGTGATTTTTGCAGCACAACGTCCGCCCGCCGCTGCAGCGCATTAACCAGCAACGCATCCTCATGGTTCAGGATGATAATTCGTTCTTCGCGGGAACCCAGCAGGGATTGATACACGCTCTCACCCTCCGGGTCATCCGTGGCGACATTACCCAGCAGCACAAGGGTGCAGTCCACCTCTTTTCGCGCCAGCTTAAAAGCCGCCATGACCCCCTCCTGGTCTTTCCAGCGGTCAAAACGGGAGACCTGCACCACCAGGGGCAGGTCGGTTGGAATATGATAATCGTGCAAAAGGCGGTCAGCCTCTTCCTGGCTGAGCTCGCGGTTAGTCAGGCTGAAGGGATCAATCGCCGGCATGAAGATCATCTGTGGCGTATTTATCTCCTGCCGGTATTCCCGCGTGCTGAGGATAACGCCGTCATATTTTTCCACCATGGGCGCAAGGTAGCTCCAGAGTTCCCGGTCCGGCTGCGACAGGTCAATGTGACACCGCCAGACCCAGGGACATTTCTTCCGGTAGTGATTGATCATGGGCAGAGGCTGAGGGTCATGAATGATAATCATATCCTGATCCAGCGGGTTTATCATGGCATTCTCATAAACGACCTCTTCGTAGAGCCGTCGCTCGGCCTCACTGATCGCAATCTTCCCGCCCTGCAGTCCGTTGTGCATCTTCTTGGTAACGTTAAAAAAGTCGGGAGGCCCGTGAATCGCTCGCCATTCCACACTGATACCCAGACTGCTCATCAGAAGGGTCATCGAGGAGAGGAGCTGTGCCACGCCGCCGCCGTAGTATGTTGAATTGACATTGACCACGCGCAGACCCCGGAGCGGCTGAGCCTTTCTTTGAATCCGCTCGATTACCTCCCGCCCGACGAACCTTTCGTAGTCATCAACCCGGACGATTCTATATTGCCCCATCGGTATTCGCCTCCCGTGATCGAACCCTGTGCCTTACCGCAAACGTAAGGCTCCGGTTTGATTATCCTGCCGGGACCGGTGCCGGCTATGCCACCGGCAAATCGCGCATGAACGCAGCGGTTTCTTCAGGAAGGGAGGTATTGATATAGATGCCCGACCCAATCTCAAATCCCGCCCTCTCGGAAAGCCGGGGAATGATTCTCATGTGCCAGAGGTAATAGTCCTTGTTCTCATCGCCGACAGGTGCCGTGTCAATCACATAGTTGAAATCGGGATTGTTCAGCCCCCGGTGTAACTTGAGAAGAATGACCCGCAGGACGTGGGCAAGATCCTCAATCTCATCGGCTGAGGTCATGGCGAAGGCGGCACGGTGTACCTTGGGCACAATCCAGGTCTCAAAAGGTGAGTGAGACGCAAAGGGATGGTAAACAACGAACTTGCCGGTCTCCATTACGATGCGCTTACCTATTTCAAGCTCGCGGTGGACCAGGTCGGAATAAAGACACCTTCCGGTATCATCATAGTAGCGAATGGCAACTTCATACTGCATCCTGATATACCGGGGGACAACAGGGGCGGCGACCAGCTGCGAATGAGGATGCAGCAACGATGTTCCCGCCAGGGCACCGTGGTTCTTGAAAATAATGATGAGCCTGACAAAAGGCAGATGGCTGATCGCATTATATCTTTCACGGTAGGCACAAAGGGTATCCTGTACCTCACTGTCTTCCATCAGGGCATGATCCCTGTTGTGCAGCGGGCTTTCGACAATCACCTCGTGAATCCCGACGCCGTCCATGCCCAGGAAGATACTCACCTGCTCTCGTCTGAGGGTATCACCCTTAGGCGAGAGAGCCGGAAATTTATTTGGAAAGACCCTGACGCGCCATTTCCCGCTATCGCCGTCACGATACACAAGGGTCTCCGGCGGTGTCTGGGCTTCATTGCCGGGGCAGAAGGGACAGGAGGATGAGAAGTCAGGCCGGTCAGGTACGGATTCCCGGCGCATAAAGTCGCTTGGCCTCTTTGCCCTGTCCGTGGCGATAATCACCCATTCTTTTGTTGTTGGATCCTGTCTTATCTCAGACATCTGATGAAAACCTGTCTCCTCAATACTACCAGTCACCAATCATACCGCATTCTGGACGGCAAAGACCATGTTACGCGGTGACCTGGTATCTTATCAGGCTAATAAGGGATGTTAAAGCTACCTTAGCCCGCTCGTGATGTTAATAGTATGTATTAATCTGACGGGACACTAGTCGGGTTTTATTTCCTTGCCGCGCGGGACAACGACGATACCCCCATCCGATATGATACAGCCTCTCCTGATATCCTTCTCCCGGTCGTAGCCAACAGACGCATAAGCATCGATTCTGGCATTTTTATCAACAATCGCCCGCCTGACTCTGGTGTGAGGCTCGATCGCCACGTCATCAAAGATGACCGACTCCTCCACATGAGCGTTTCTCTCCACAACGACACCAGGGGAGATTATCGACCGCCACACCGTCCCGCCGCTGACAATACAGCCATCACACATCATGGACTCTGGTGTCCTGCCGCCCAGGATACACTTACTCGGTGGCAGCGTCTGCTGGTATGTCCTGATCGGCCATTTCTCACCATAGAGATTAAAGAGAGGGTCCACACCCACCAGGTTCATGCTGGCTTCATGGTAAGAATCAAGGGTACCGACATCCTTCCAGTAGGAAGAATCCCGCGTTCTTGCCACGAGCGTTTTCTTCCTCTTGCCGTCGGTGACATTGAAGATATAATCCTCTATCTTATTCTCTTTCTGGTAGTCATAAACAAAGAGGTTATGCCCCTTGCTCAGCATCCGCGGAATAACCTCCTTCCCGAAGTCGCTCTCCGTGCCCTGCAAAGCCTCACGCAAAGCGTCAACCTCGAAGAGATAGATGCCCATGGAAACAAGGGTCTCATCAGGAGAGTCGGGAATTATCTTTGGCTCGGCGGGCTTTTCTTCGAAGCCGGTAATCCCGTGATCCGGGTCTGCCACAAGCACCCCCAACCTGTTTGCCGCCTCCTCTTTCTTCACCCTGACCGAGGCGATGGTCAAGCCGGCATTCTTCGCTTCATGATAGTTCGCCATCTGAAGATAGTTCATCTTGTAAACATGGTCGCCGGAGAGAATCAGGACATGCTCAACTTTTCGATCTTTTAACAGGTCAAGGTTCTGCCGTACGGCATCAGCGGTACCCTGGTACCAGTCTGCGCCAAGCTTCTGCTGGGCAGGCACACAGTAGATGAAATCCCCCAGTCCTGAGCTTGAGATATGCCAGCCTTCCTGGATATGGTTATGCAAAGTGCTTGCCCGGTACTGGGTAAGCACAAAAATCTGGCGCATGCCCGAATTGACGCAGTTGCTCAGCGTGAAATCAATAAGCTGGTATTTGCCGCCGAATGGCACCGATGACTTGGCTCGCTCGCTGGTCAACGGCCGCAATCTCTGCCCGACCCCCCCGGCCATAATCATCACCAGAACATTCTCCAATATGATCACCTCCAAATGTTGAGAATCTTATAACACTCGTATGAAAGTTTCTCCCGCTGATTGTATCAAAGAAAACGCTGCTTTATCAAATACCCGGATATGTCACATTACCAGCAGGACTGTTTTCATGGGTGTTTTGTGCCTCCTCCGTAGCGCAGGCAAGGATTTCGGGCAGACCTCTCTGTGCTGGTCTCCGGTTTCCTGCAACCTAGTGCAAAACGGGGTCCTGCGGCGTATCCCCCAGGGTACTCATCAGGATCGAGGGGAACTTTGGCGGGTACAGGTCATAGAGATAATCATACATTGCGGTGAGAACCTCGCCGGTATCCCCGGCCTTGACCCAGGTTCGCTGAATATGCTCCAGGGAAAGGAACGTTGCCCGGCAGTACCCGCGGAATGCCGACAGCAGCCCGTGCAGTTCGGCGACCCGATTCTCTTCAACTCTTTCGTTCAGTCTCCGGGCATGCTCTAAGGCAAGAAAAATTGACCTGCGGGCATCATCCCGCAGCTGCCGCGAGCGCTCCAGCTCTTTGTACGCCTCCTGGCAGTCTTTGCCCGCCTGCAGCGATAATTTGCCCAGCGCCTCCATAAGATACCCGTGACGCGTATCCAGGATTACCTCCAGCAAACGCTCCAGCCCCCGGAACCAGAGTAGATTAAGGGTCACGAAATCCTTTTGTTCAAACGGTGCTTCCTGCTCCAGCCGGTCAAGAAGGGTATCGGCAAGACAGTACCCGTGAAGAAAAGGCCTTTTCTGGAGTCCCTCGTTGGGAAACCAGCCCCAGTTACAGGCACGCTTGATGATGCGTGAGTGCAGGGCGATCCTTTCCGGCACGCTCATTTCCTGGAAGGACAAACCCCGTTCCGTAAGCTCTTCCGCCGTAAAAGGCATCTTTTGCGGGAAGCCAAAGAGGTCGGTAAGCCAGTTACACAGCGCTACCAGGTAACGTCCCGGCTCCCAGAAGATAAAGGGCCAGCGCCGGAAAACCGTCCGGACAAGATCAACGCCACGGAACTCCCCCGCCCCCAGCGGCGGGTAGTGACCGTCATACCGCAGGACAAGGCGGATTTCGGGCGCCCACGATACCTGGTGGAACCTGAGCATGGGCAGCCCGGCCCGTTTCGGGAAGACCGCCTCCTCAAGATACCGGTCGGGGGTGACGAAGCGTACCCGTGCCAGTCCTTCCCCGAGAACGGCTTTCCAGGCTGCTTCCATGACATCCAGCGCAATATCGCCAAAGTCCATGAGCTCCAGGTCCTGAATATACAGGATCAGCCCCCGGTCCGGGGCTTTCTTCAGGGCACGGCGCAGCACCCGCTGGTACTCGGCGACCGCTTCCTCGCGGGTAATAGGGAAGCGCACGAATTTTTTCCGTCGGTACTCCTCCGGGAAAACCCGGTAGCGTCCCAGCAGGTACCCCTGGTTCCGCACCCCTTCGTGCTTCCATTTCGTAATCGGACGCCAGATATCCTGGGAAACAGGGAAGTGGCGCTCAAGCGCCACCAAGCCTGACCCGATACGGAAAGGCTCGTAAGGTTGATGCAGGGTGCCCTCCACCCGGTAGCGATCCCGGCGGCGGTCGAGATTGGGGAAGATAACATAATCAATGCCGCTTCTTTCGATTGCCCCCAGCTTGGCGGCATCAAGGGAATCCTCGGTGGGGAAAAGCCCGGCATATCTGGGGTAGGGCACTCCCAGCACCTGATGGAGATAATCCTTATTCAGACGTATCTCGTCCTCGATCTCTTCTTCGGTTAAGAGACACACATGCGTATGATGGGCATGTCCGTAAAGCGGGTAAATTATGCCTTCCCGGTAGGCTTTCCCAAGCTCCGTAAAAGTTTCAGGCATGATTTTTGACAGCTGTGCCAGCAGCTCGTTGCTGGTTTCCAGCGTGACCGGTATCCCCATATTTTGCGCAAATCTCAGCAGCTCCAGGTAGATATCGCGTCCTTCGGCGCTGCGGCGCACGAGCCAGTTCTCACTCCCCAGGGTAAGCCTCAGGTCAACATCATCAAGGCTCTCAAGAATATGCGCCGGAAGGTCCCACGAAGGCTCATGGGCATGGAAAGC
>JBDRFO010000035.1:0-4398 GCA_043818655.1 Chloroflexota bacterium | reverse complement strand
GGGTAGCCTCAAACTTTGTATTCAACTGCGTAACTTCTAATGTTAGTGCGAGAGTAAGCGAAGCAACCCGTCCCTGTGCCCGGATGATACGGATGGCTCTGTAATTGCTGCTCCGCGCCATGACAGTGCGCTAGATTTCTTCAATGTAGTAGCAAGAGACAATTTATTTTATTGACACTGACCTTGTAGCGGGATAGAATCTGCCTGATGGCAAAGCGAAAGCTCATTTCTCTCCTGGCAATTCCGGGTCTTCTGTGTCTGTTTGTCATCAGCACTCCTCTTTCTGCCGCAGAATCTGAGGCTAGATGGCGTAAAGTCAGTATTCCGGCTGATGGTAGCGGTGGCAACTGGGTGCTGGCAAAAGGCTCGGATGTGGCGCACCTGACCCGCGCTGTTGACGGCACACTCTACGCTTATGCCAATCCCACCGGGACAGGCTACCGGCTCTTCAAGTCCAGAGATAGCGGTGTTACCTGGTCATATACCGGGGGTGTCGCTGATACTATCGTTGATATTGTGACCGCCCCGGATGATGCTGGTATTATCTGCTACGCTACTTCTTCGGCTGTCTTCCGCTCCACTGATGAGGGGAATACCTTTATTGCCCTTCCGCCAAATCCGGGTGGTGCCGGTGCGGGCAATATTGAAATCACATCTGTTGATGTCGCCGGGCAGGAAGGGCGCCGTGATATTGCTGTTGCGACTAGGGATACAGATGCCGGCCAGTTTGGCGGTATCTTCATCCTGAAAGAAAATGAGCCTTTTTACTGGCGGGATACAAATCTGGGGGGTTATGATGTCTGCGCGGTCCGCTTCTCTCCCGGTTACGCCGCCGACCGTCAGCTTATCGCTGTTGTGACCGATGAAACAGACACTTTTGTCACTATGAAGAGCGGAGACGGGAACTGGGGAGCGACTGCCGGTAACGCACGGCTTTCTCAGGATAACTCTTGGCCTCCGGTATCTGTTGTTTCGGTAAATACGGTGGCGATTGCTTTTCCCGACGATTACGAGGCTTACCCCGATGGCGGGCACAGTGTTCTGTTTGTCGGGATGGATGCCGGCGGCGATAACGGCGATGTCTATCGAATCGACGGTGTTGCCGCACCCGGTTCGTCAGCAGCCACCGACCTCAATATTGGCTCAGGCTACGGGATAAATAATATTGATGTTACCGGCCTGTCGGTTTGTGGGGAAATATCTGATGTCAACCTCATGGCCGGTGCCGCTGGCAGTGCTGAGGTTTACACCAGCATCGATTCCGGCAAAAGCTGGCGAAAAAGTACGAAACCACCCACAGGTGGTTTGAAGACGTCAGTTCTGATTGACCATGACTTCAAAGATACGGGCACCGCATGGGCGGCAACATCAGGCACTGAGAGTGCTTTTTCCTGCTCCCTTGACTCCGGCGTTACCTGGAATCAGCTAGGTCTGATTGACAGTGCCGTTAATCCAGGTGGCATTCTCGATCTTGCTCCCTCACCAGATTGCATTGAGGATAACACCCTTTCCCTGATCACCTTTGGCGGTGAGCACAGCCTCTGGTACAGTGTCAATGCTGGTGCCACCTGGGAAAGGATATTCAGCAGCGCTCTGCCCGGTATCGATAGTCTCAATATGGTCAGGCTTTCCCCCGGGTACGGGAGCGGCAGCCGTGTCTTGTATGTTACCGGGATGAGTGGAGGTAACCCTGCCCTGTGGAGGTCAGAAGACAATGGTAAAAGATTTATGCAGTACACGGTGCCTTGCGCTATTGACTGCATTGTCGCCGGGGATGACAACAGGCTGTTTATTGCCGGTTATGACGGGACTGATGCCCTTATCTATGCCAGCACAAACGGGGGCTTTTTCTTCGCAACGAAGGCGGCAGCCGGCACGCAAATGATAAAATCTATCGTCCTTTCCCCCGACTACGGGCAGGACAGGGCAATTCTTGCCGGTAACATAAGCGGCTCGGTGTACTGGTCGGATGATGATGGTGTCTCCTTCCGGCAACTGCCGCCTGATGCGACGGCGCCGCCCCTGAGCGGCAATTTAACCGTTGCCTTTGATCCTCAGTTCGTCACGAACCGTACTGTTTATGCCGGCAGCAGTACGGCGGATAAGGGTATCTCCCGTTTCATCATCGGGAAAAGTCAGGAATGGGAGAGGATTGATGACACACTGCCTGCCGGCGGCAGTATCAAACAGGTCATGGTTTCGGCTGGCGGCACCCTTTATGCGGCTAACTTCAATCCCGATGCCGGGATGGAGCGCTCCCTTAACCCGTCATATTCCCTTGGCCCCACATTCGAGAATGTCAGTCGCGGTCTTGAGAGCGGGGCAAAGCTGAACAACCTGTGGCTTTCCGGGAGCCAGCTCTGGGCGGTTGATATCGCCGGTACCTTGCTGGTTACCCTTACCGATCATCTCGTCCAGCCGGTGGTTTTGCGCTCACCGGAGGATAAAAGCGGTGGCAACGGTGTGCTTGTGAATCACGCTATCCAGGGTGTCAGCCTTGACTGGGAGCGCACGGATGGTGCCACGGATTACCGGTGGCAGCTTGATGCGGATGGGGATTTCTCCGCTGTGCCTGCTGGCTTTGAAGGGGATGTGACCGCCAGTGCGGTGCCGCTGCCAGCCCTTGTGCCGGGGACAACCTATTACTGGCGTGTCAGGATAATCAAGCCGGTATCTTCTGCCTGGTCTGAGAAACGGTCTTTTACCACCAGTCTGGGGGAGGCAGCCACTGTCCCGTTGCTATTAAGCCCGGCGATTACGCAAAGAGGGGTGCCGCGCAGCCCCATATTCCAGTGGCAGGCAATTGCCGGTGCTGACGGCTACGAGCTGGTTGTGGATACCGACACCACATTTTCCGACCCGGTAATCTCAAGGATCGGGACATACGCCCTGCCGGCAACTGCCTGGGAAGCCAATGTTGCCCTGGAATACGGCACGACATACTACTGGAAGGTAAGGGCAGTGAGTGACCGGACGGAGAGTGGTTGGAGTAATACCGGAGCTTTCACGACAGAAGCATTGTCTTTGAATGAGACACCCATGCCGACACCCCCGGCTGCGGAAATACCTGTTGAGAAAGGCACTGTGAGACCGTCACCGGAGTTGCCACCGGCACCCCCTGACGTATTGAAGGCAGATATGGTAGAGCGGATATTCTACCTGGTTGGCGCACTCACCATCTGCCTGCTGTTTCTCGTTGTTGCTTTAATGATACTGGTGCTGAAATTGAGACGGTTCCGGTAACTCAGCTCTCAAGCAGGTAGACCTGGGTGCTTAAGGGCAGTTTTGACCTGGTCAAGGTGAGTTTGGGCTGGGGGGAGATCTCGGCGACCCCTATCTCTCCGAGGAATCTATCTGCCGTCTCAAGCCCGCTGTCCCGTTCATTGAACCGGTAATGCATCGGGATTACAACTTTGGGCTCAAGCCTTCTGACCATCTCAGCGGCAAGAGTGGCATCCATTGTTGATACCCCGCCGACCGGAACCATGAGCACATCAATGTTGCCGAGGTCTTCTATTTCGGCGGCGCCAAGCACGTGACCCAGATCGCCGAGATGACAGATGGTCACCCCGTCGATATTCATCAGATAGACCGTGTTTGTTCCCTTCTCCGTGCCGCCGGCACGGTCATGGAACGTGGCTAACCCCAGGATAAGAACGCCGCTTATCTCGTATTCCCCCGGCCCGGCGACCACCTTTTTTACATTGCTCACGCCGTCGGTATACGAGTGTCCGGGATGAGCATGGCTGACGGTAACGATGTCAGCAGAAAGCTTACCCGGTAGCTCCCCGAACTCCGGTGCGAAGGGGTCGGTAATCACGGCAGTATGACTGCCTTTGATGCGAAAGCATGAATGTCCCAGCCACGTTATATCCATATCACTATCCTTCCAGGCGGATTGACATAAAAAGTTGGGCAAGGCGGTAAGAGACAGGTTACAGGATACCTCGCCCAGAGTATTCGTATGTTTGCTTCGATGCTAAATATAACACAGACGAAGCTGGCGGTCAATTTGTGGCAGCAGGAACTGAGCCGGAACGTGTCGCCCCAAACGGGAAATACCTGATGCTGCTGTTCAACGTGCCGTCACTGTTAGATACCACCGAATTTTCTGTCAGGTGGTCTTATGGAACAATTCGGTCATATAGATAGCTGCCGTAGAATGAATTTTCAGGTTTCTTGGGACGAAGCAAAAGACACCTCCAGAATGAATTTATCATTATTCTACCTGTATAGTGCCCCAAAAACCTGCTATTACTGCTTTAATGGTGGTATTACTAATTTCCAATCAGCATCATGTAACTCAGAGATGCTAAACTTCCTGGAGTAGACTGTTTCTCCTCCACTGTTCTTGGCTTCAATCAAGTAAGAGCCAGTCGCGCCAAGATTTTTCACTTT
>JBDRFO010000034.1:0-2296 GCA_043818655.1 Chloroflexota bacterium | reverse complement strand
TGCTGTTTGCCGGTCTATTGGCCGGAACAGTTCTAGGTTTACCCCGCAGGGGACAATGCTGATTTTCTCAGGTGCGGCATCATAATGAAAAATGAGGTCTTTTTTCTCCCGTGTTGTCGTGGCAATAATATGATGGCAGTTTCTTATCAGCTCCCTCTGCGTCTCAATGCGCAGGTCGGGTTCATCACTCCTGATGTTGAAGGTATTTTTTACCGCGCCCAGCGTGTGGAACAGGTTAATATCAGGCACTTGCCACCACTGCTTGAGATATTTGCCCACCCAGGCGGAAAGCCAGTAGTGGTTAAAGACGAGGTCATAATGAAGGTCATTTTGTTTTCTGAAGCTCTCTAGGTTGCAGGCAAAGTCAGGTAAATAAGGGTACAGTGCCAGCTTGTGTATCGCTTTGTCCTCCCCGGCGGGAAGGTGGATTAATCTGGCGTTCGGCCCCAGTTCTATAATCCGGGGGTCATTCGGGTCGTGGACGCGGGTGTAAATGTCTACGGAATGTCCCTGTCTGCCGAATTCGCGGGCTAGTTCACGGATGTAAACGCTCATGCCACCCGTGTCTTTCGCCCCCAGGTTACCAACGGGGCAACTATGGACACTGAGCATGGCTATTTTCAAGCTGCTCTCTACTTTTAGACTCCGTCCTTCTTTCACTCTGATTATGACTCGTTGATTGTTATCTGGCAACTGTACAGCGGGACAGCACTGCCGCCAAGGTGGTATTTATAAGGCTCTGCCCCCTTGAGAAAGTCCCATTTCTTCAGCCCCTGCTGGATACTCTCCTGGATACAGAGCACCTTGGACAGCAACCCTGCGCTGAGGTGGCTGAAGTCAGGGTTATAGGCACTGTTATAGAGATACATTCTGCCGTCGTAGTCGAAGCCCATCACCATTGCTACCGGTGACTTGTCTATCTCCAGGGTGCCGAATCTCAGCATGCCCAGCGACGCCATTGCGGAGGCGATAGCGCGGAAGAAGGATTCCTTTTGTTCCGTCATAAAGTCGGCTTTTTCCCCCTGACT
Organism: Chloroflexota bacterium; assembly: GCA_043818655.1. Taxonomy (GTDB): domain Bacteria; phylum Chloroflexota; class Dehalococcoidia; order Dehalococcoidales; family JAZDNC01; genus JBDRFO01. The sequence continues at coordinate 1,268 of JBDRFO010000034.1, read as the reverse complement.
CAGTACAAAGAGTTGAAGGAAAGTATCTAGAAAACCATCAACCTGTTTGGTGACGTTGGTGCAGTAGTATTCTACCCCGTCGGTTTCCCGGAGTCTCCTCAATTTGCGCTCCACCTCGTGGCGCTGTTTCTTATTCAAAATGGCGAGATAGCCTTCCCAGGTGGCCGGCAGGTCAAGCTCCAGGGATACGGCGTCTTCATGGTAGGAAACCTCGTAGCCCCGTTTTTCGGCCATGTCTACCAGTGTGTTGAGTACGCTGGATTCCGGCCTCAGGTGCTCCAGTTTCAGGTGTTTAATACCGTTTCGCTTCAGGTCGTCAAGGAGGGCATCAAAAAAGTCCCTTTCCCTGCCCGGTACAACAACAAAATCCATGTAGTCGCAAACGTCAACACTGCCGATAAATGAGACCTGCTGTCCCTGCAAGCGCAGCGGGGCTATGCCGATAATGTCTGACTCTTGCCTGACGATAGCCAGGTATAGTTCTCCATCAGGGCGAAACTCTTGCCACCAGACCTCCATCCAGGCAGGCAGGACAAAAATGGAAGGCCAGCTTAGCTGGTTCTGGGGATTTCTCCAGAGAGAATCGAGGGTGGCAAAGCTCTCATGAGTAACGCTATAACTCATCTATATCTAAAACCAGTGTAGCAGCTTGATTTATTTATATCAATCTGTCGCTGGTAATGTGAGAACTTGTGACTGCCGGGTTGACGACGAAAGCGATGTTGCTCTTTGGTCAGATGTTCCTCTCTGTTTCCGTATTTCTGATGGCATGGATGAAGGCTTTGATTTTAGCTATGTTTTTTTGCCCGTTGGTTTCCACGCCGGAAGAGACATCAACTCCCCAGGGATGAATCTTGCTGACCAGTTTCCCTACGTTGGCGGGGGTAAGCCCGCCCGCTACCATCACCGGGAAACGTTCGGACACCTGCTGAGCCAGTTGCCAATCGAAGGTTTGCCCCGTACCGCCGTAAATACCTGATATCTTGGTATCGAGAAGATAAATAATATCCTGCCCTGCCAGCAGGCGGGAACCTGCTTCAATTTCATTCACGATATCATGGTAAGTCTTACCGGCAGAAACATGGACTACTTTGATTAGCGGGCGTTCAATCTGCTGGCAGTATTGCCTGGTCTCGGTACCGCTGAGCTGCACCAGGTCGAGGGAACAATATCCGGCAATGCGGTTGACTTCCTTGGCCGGCGTGTTGACGAAAACACCGACCAGAGATGGGTGATGGGGCAGGGCAAGCACGGCTCTGGCCAATTCG
>JBDRFO010000033.1:0-6567 GCA_043818655.1 Chloroflexota bacterium | reverse complement strand
ATGGGTGTCTCAATGAGTGAGGTAGCTGCCATCGGTGACGGCAGAAATGATGTCCCGCTCCTCTCCAGTGCCGGGCTTGCCATTGCGATGGGTAATGCCAATGATGATCTGAAAAAGATTGCCCACCATGTGACGGATGATGTGGAGCACAGCGGACTGGCGAAGGCAGTCAAGAAGTTCCTGTTATAAGCGGGGTGTTTAAGAGGGGTTAGCACCCCTCTTCCATAAAAAACTTCTCCCTCCCTAATCAAATACCAGAGGGAGGGAGTCAGAGGGTAGGTTACTTCTAATAATCTACTTATAATCTAAAGGGAATAGACTCGCTAATCCCTACAGATTTTCTTTGAGCTTCTGCGCAAGCTTCATGCTCATGCCCTTCACACCTGCCAGTTCATCAACCGAAGCCTCCCTGATGGCTTTCACCGAGCCAAACTGCTTTACCAGGGCACGCTTGCGGCTGGGCCCGATGCCGTTGACACCGTCAAGAGACGAGGCGAAAGTGCCTTTTTTATGCACCTTCTGGTGATAGGTCAGAGCAAACCGGTGCGCCTCGTCCCTGAGACGCTGAAGCATCTGTAACCCCGGGGAGCTTTTGGGCAGGACAACGGGATTTGCCTTCTCCGGAAGAAAAATCTCCTCGTTTTCCTTTGCCAGGCTGGCGACCGGAACTAAGCTTGCGCCTGTTTCATGCATCACTGCCAAAACAGAGCTTAGCTGCCCCTTCCCGCCATCAACAAGCAAAAGGTCCGGCATGGTTGCCCATGTATCCTGTTTTCCTACCTCACCGCTAACCGGAGCAACATGCCTGAATCTCCGCCTGATGACCTCCTGAAGCATGGCATAGTCATCAGCGCCGGCAACGGTTTTTATTCTAAAGCGCCGGTAGTGGGACGGCCTAGGTTTGCCCTCTTCAAAGACCACCATGCTGCCCACGGCGGCGGTTCCCTGGATATCGGAGATGTCATAAGCCTCCATCCGGGCGGGCAACGACGGCAGAGAGAGCGCTGTCTTTATCTCCGCCATCGCCTGCGCCAGCGTCGCTGCGTTCGTCATCTGCTTGATCCTGAGCCGCTCCAGACCGCGCCGGGCATTCTCTGCGACAATGTCCATCAGCTGTTTTTTATCACCGCGTCGCGGCACGCGGAGACGGACTTTCCTGCCCCGCTTCTCCTCCAGCCAGCCCTCGATGAGAGCCTTATCTTCGATCGGGTGCTGGAGCAGAAGTGTCGGCGGGATGTTCGGGGTGTTGTCGTAGAACTGCTTGATAAAGCTGCTCATGATTTCACCCGGCGCCTCAGCGTATGTTCCCTGAAGCACAAAACTCTCACGGCCGATGAGCATCCCGCTGCGCACGAGGAAAACCTGAACGCAGGCATCGTCATTATCACCGGCAAAGGCAATCACATCCTGCTCATCCTTAACCGACATGGCAATCCTCTGCTCCAGAATCACCTTCTCCACTGCCTTAAGCTGGTCTCTGATAAAGGCTGCCTTTTCAAAATCCAGTGCCAGGGCGGCTTTTCCCATCCTGCCGCGCAGCTCCCGGACGACCTGCTCCCGTTTCCCTTCCAGGAACAGGGTCATCCGGTTGACCGTCCCCGCATACTCTTCACGGCTGACGGCGCCAATGCAGGGCCCGGGGCAGCTTTTGATGTGGTATTCCAGACACGGTCTCCTGTCCGTGCCGGTAATCGCCCGGGCACAGGAGCGCAGGGGGAAGATTCTCTTGATCGCCTTGAGGGTCGCCCGCAGTGAACCGGCATCAGTAAAGGGGCCAAAATAGCGGCTGCCGTCCTTTACCGGACGTCGTGTGATGTATATCCTGGGCCAGTCTTCACCGGTGTCTATCTTGAGATAGGGATAGGCTTTATCATCCTTGAGACGCACATTATAGTAAGGCTGGTGTTTTTTAATCAGGTTCAGTTCCAGGATAAGTGCTTCCTGCTCGGTACCGGTCACAAAGTATTCAAAGTCGTTGATGCGGGCGACCAGGCTCTGTGTCTTGGGTGAGAGATTTTCCCCGCTGCCGAAATATGACCTGACCCGGTTACGCAAATTTACTGCCTTCCCGACATACAGTATCTTGCCCCCGGCATCCCGCATCAGGTAAACACCGGGGCAATCCGGTAGCTCTCTCAGTTCCTCCGTAATCAGATTACTTGTTACCATGTCACTCCGAAAATTCCAGGGCTTACGCAGTTGTGGGCAGTTTTGTACGTGTGGTAGATGAGGAGTAGCTTCAAACTATGTATTCAACTGCGTAACTTATTAATGCATATCTTCCCGGCAGTCATTCCGGTTAATTTTAACACAGGCGGAAACCAGGGGACAAAAACAGGTTTATCCGATAAACTCACAAAAGTGGGCACAAGAAGAGCGGGTAAGTTAGGCTTACCCGCTCTTCTCATAATCAGGGGGGAAACAGCCGTAGAAGCTATCCGGGGATTATTTTTCTGAATGTGAGCTGGTAATATGCCCCATCCCACAATACTGAGTTTTTGGACAGGTTCAATGTTTTTACTTCAAGACACACAGGAAAGATAATCGGACTATTTATGACTCTCCAGATAAGCCTTCTTGTTACGATTGTTAAGATAGTTAAAATACCTCTTTTTTGTCTCTTCGGGTAGCATGTTAAAGTTCCCGATGATTTTCCGGCAGTTCTTGCTTCCGCAGTGACATTCCATTGTCCAGTCGGTCGTATTATTCATGGCATAATCCAGAAATATCTCTTCACCCTTTTTAATATCCTTAAAAGCAATAAGGTCTCTGTCGTTTCTCATGCCCGCATTCGGGTCACAGGAGTGATTCAGATACATCCACGGTGGAACCGGGTACAGGCACTTGTCACCACCAAGGGTAAACATGTGATTCTGCATGTCCTTGGGGAATTTTGAAAAGCCGTCAATCACTTCCCCGTCAAAATACAGGATAAATTCATCCTTTTTGAAATCCCTGTTGGCAAACATGCCCTTACCCATCGTGGGCGTTTCTTTGATTACCAGGTCTTCAGCCATCTTGCTCTCCTTTTTTCTTAGCCGGATTGTATTCCTTTGACCATGAGCGTCAGGGAGTAAGCCCCAAAAACTCCCGCTTGCGTGCATGACGCATTATGGTTGATTCCGCAAGGGCAATTATCCAGGCAAACATGCCGGTACATACCACAGACCACATTTCAGAACTGGTCAAAATCCGATTCAGGCCGTCCCGCACCCATCTCTGAAAAATGAATGGTATAAATGCATCAAACAACCGAACAAGGAATCACCCCCGGGCTTGCCGGGGGTGATTCGGAAGGCGCTGCTAATTTAGGCTCCGTTCCTTGCCTGGGAATATATGATAATATGCTCGGCAGAGTCGATTGAATTACGTTCGCAACAGAGTTTTCCTTGAAGGCTAACGCCCGTCGCATCCGCTCCTTCGAAGTAATAGTCGAATTCCCTGGCCAGTTCTGAAGCCTTGAAAAGATGGAAATAGACATCATAGCTGCCGCCGTCTTTGTCGATCAGGTGCACCATATCTCCGTTTCTTTCGTAGCTGGCTATTTTTTCTTTTTCGATGAAAAAGCAGGTTTTTGATGCGTAAAACCCGTGGACACTGGTTATGTTGAATTTAGATGTGACCTTTGCCATCTCATTCAATGCCACGCGATAGCTTGGGATATGATTCAGGACGTCATGCAAACAAATACTGACATCAAACTCGCCTTTCCCAAAATCCAGATCGGTGGCATCCCCGACGGTAAATTCTACCCTGTCTTCAAGATAGTTATATCTCTCCAGGAGCTTTTGCGCCCGCGAGATTTGTTCCGGTGAAAAGTCGATTCCCGTAACTTGTACATGCGGGAAGGCGGAAGCGATTCTGAGCGACCAGGCACCAGACCCACACCCCACGTCGACAATCCTGGAGACGTTTTCCTGAGAGAGTTTATCTACAATGTAATTCCATGTGGTCACATCATGATGACACCAGGGGTTGCCGGAATCTTTGAACGAAAACAGGTTTTTTTCAATATCCCCATCAGCGTAACTAACGTATTCCTCCGCCAGGTCATACGCTTCTCTGGTTCTATCCATTGCTTGGCTTTCTATCATCGTTCTCCTCTTTAATAATAGTTCACATACGGGTTGTTTATCCGTAGTGAAAGTTTACATTCGTTCTCCAGAATACCAACTCTCTTTGGGGCAATGTAGAGATGTCCTGTACTGTTGCGGTTCTTTCCGTACGGTCTGTGGATGAAGTTCAGTCCCGGGGCAGGCAGATAATCTAATTTTCCCCGCTCAGGTTATCGGATTATCGTTTGGGGTTTGTTATCTATCAGCCCGTTCCCCCAGAACTGGTTCGTCAGGGGATTTTGGGTTTTTTGATGCGGCGGCAAAATGTTATGGGGGTATATGGCTCCATTTGAATGTCTTGGTAACGGCAGTCTTTCTCTTTCATACACAACATAAGAAAAATCTACAATAAAAGGAGGACGGTGTCAAGAGAGTCTTTCGAAAGTGATTGCTCATTTATTACCGGTAAATCAGTGTTCGCTTTTTCGCGCAGAAGCCATCCGGAAAGTCTGAATCTGAAGCTGGCTGCTGTATGATGACACTCACAAAAGAGTTCGTTTCCGGATAAGTTGTAAGCATATTGAAAATATGTCTCCCGTTAGCCTTAAAGGAAGCATGACAGACATGGTGATAAACCATTTTCCGCATCATATTCGGGACTTTTTGCCGGAATATAAGCAGGATGGTACTCCTATCTCCCCACAAGGTAATTGTGGGTAAAACAGCCGCTATTTACGGGCAACGGTAATCAGCCGATTGCTCAGCTCTTTATCATACCGGTCAAAATTAAAGCTGCCGTAGAAATCCACGCACCGGTAGCCTGCCTCTTTGAGGAGCGTCTCCTGGTCATCCCTGAGATAAATCTGGCGATACTCAATACTGAAGACCTTAAGCCCCCGCTCTTTTTCATCGTGAAAGATATCCAGGATGTTGTACGTCGCCCCAAGACCAAAATAGTCAATGACAAAGAGACGGGAAAAGTCACCTGCATTGACGGCAAGGATGAACCTTGGCTTCTCCCGCCACTGCTTATCTGATGTTCCCTGCGTCAGAACCAGTATTCCACCATCACGCAGGACACCGGACATGCTTCTCATGGCACGCAGGGCTTCAGCCTCACCGGGTACTTCGGCAATTGCTGTCGCCAGGCAGACCACCGCATCAAACTGCCGGCTAAAGGTCTGGGGTAACTCGCGGTAATCTGCTTTTACCAGAGGCAGATGCAAACCTTGCTCCGCAAGATTCTTCTTCGCCTGAGCGAGCATTGCTTCTGAAATATCAGAGCCGGTAACCTCGCAACCCAGCGTGTGAAAGAAGTGAAGGTCCCGCCCTGTGCCGCAGGCACAGTCCAGCACACTGTGAACCTGATTTTCGGCAAAAAGCCTGCGAAAGAATCCGGCACGCTCATGGTTGTGCTCACCGAACCCGCCTCCGAAAAACAGGTCATAGCGCCCGGCAAAGTCTGCATACATGTCGCGGGTCATATCCTTTACCTCCAGCGATTCTGCTCGATGATGGTTGAAACGCCGGTTTTATCCGTCTTGTATTCATTTTAGAGCAACCAGAAGCGAGCAAAAAGCCCCGGCGCAGTCGGCCCAAACAAAAGAGCCGACCTGTTTTTCACAAATCGGCCCTTACGATTGACGTTACTTGTTCCCCATGCCGGAGGTCATACCACCTTTTCGGTTTTTTCTGCCTCTCTGTCGGCAATAATCTTCTGGGTGACATTAGACGGCACTTCCTCATAATGACTGAACTGTATCGTATAGCTCCCCCTGCCCTGGGTGATTGACTTGAGGTTAATTGAGTAGCGTAATATCTCCGCCAGCGGCACCTGGGCTTCAATTGTGTTCTCAGTACCGTCAGGATTCATGCCCTGCACCCTTGCCCGCTTGGTATTGAGGTCGCTGATAATATCACCGGTGTATTCATCAGGCACCGTTACTGTGATCGTCATAATCGGCTCCAGGAGTATGGGTTGCGCCTGGGCCAACCCCCGCTTCAAAGCCTGCGCACCGGCAATCTTAAAGCATATTTCCGAAGAGTCAACAGGATGGAAGCTACCGTCATACACCGTTGCCCTGACGTCAACGACCGGATAACGGGCAAGCACCCCTTCCTGAATACCCTCATTCACACCTTTTTCTACAGCCGGAATAAAGTTCCGCGGGATCGCACCGCCGACGACTTTATCGGCAAACTCAAAGCCGGCACCACGGGATAACGGCTCTATCTCAAGACAGACATGCCCGTACTGACCATGACCGCCGGTCTGCTTCTTGTGCTTGTATTCAGCCTTTGCCTGTAACCTGACCGTCTCCCGATAAGCCACCTTTGGCGGCTTCAGGTCAACACCCACCCCGAATTTACGCTGCATCTTGTCCACCGCCACTTCAAGTTGAGTCTCCCCGGTCCCGGAGATAATCGTATCCCCCGTCTCCAAATCCCGGTACACCTGAATGGTCGGGTCTTCCTCAACCAGCCGCGAGAGTGCTGCGCCCATTTTATCAAC
>JBDRFO010000032.1:0-2805 GCA_043818655.1 Chloroflexota bacterium | reverse complement strand
GCCGTAATTGTTAAAGACGGCAATATTGTTGGTCAGGGCTTTACTCAGCCACCTGGTTTCGCCCATGCTGAAATCATGGCTTTAAGTCAGGCTCGTGAGAAGGCAAAAGGCGCTGTGATGTATGTTACCCTTGAGCCATGTTGTCACTATGGACGGACGTTGCCCTGTACCCGGGCGCTTGTTGCTGCCGGCATCAGTGAAGTTCATCTGGCGACAATTGATCCGAACCCTCTGGTTTCCGGTAAGGGGAAAGAGGAACTGGAAAAAAACGGCATCAGGACCTTTACTGGCGAACATGAAGATGACGTCAAAGAGCTGATCGAGGCTTATACCAAGTACATTACCACGGGTATGCCTTTTATCACCGCCAAGTTTGCCATGAGTCTGGACGGTAAGATTGCCACCCGCAGCGGTGATTCCAAATGGATTAGTGGTGAAGAGTCGCGCAGGTTTGCGCATAATCTGCGTTGCAGCAATGATGCCATTATGGTCGGTGCGAATACGATTCTTGCCGATGATCCGCAGCTTACCATCCGCTCCTGTAGCGGCAGGGGGGGCACTGTCAAGAAGCAACCGCTCCGGGTGATCGTTGACGGGAGGGGGCGTGTCCCGACCTCTGCCCTGGTCTTTCATGAGCCAGGGGAAACCGTTGTTGCCGTGGGTAAACCGATTGCTGCGGCGGAGGAAGCTGCTTTTATCAGGGCAGGGGCAAAGCTAATGGAGTTACCCGCCAATGAGGGGCTGGTTGACATGAGAAAGCTTCTTGAGGCGCTGGGGAAGCGTGGTATTACCAGTATCCTTGTGGAGGGGGGAGGCATCTTGCTTGGCTCCCTCTTTGATCTCGGATTGATTGATAAGATCATTATTTTTATTGCCCCGATTATCATTGGTGGCAGCAAAGCCAGAATGGCGGTGGCGGGTAACGGGGTTGACAAAATCGTAGATTCATATCATCTGGAACAGGTCAATATTGAAAAGTTTGGCCCTGATTTAATGGTCAGCGGCTATGTTAAGGCCCATTAGTGTTTACGGGCATTGTGGAGGAAGTCGGGCGGGTATCTTCAGTTCAGCCCGGCCGGATTGTGGTTACCGCAGAGAATATCCCCGGTAAAATGTCGCTGGGCGACAGCATTGCGGTAAATGGTGTTTGCCTGACCGTCACCAGCCTCACCGCCGGGTCATTTTCTGTTGACGTGATGCCGGAGACGTTGCGGCGCACCAATTTGGGTAATTTGATGAGCGGGGGCAGGGTTAACCTGGAGCGGGCGCTCTCCCTTAATGGGCGGTTGGGGGGGCATCTGGTGCAGGGACATATCGACGGTACGGCGATGGTTGCCGGCATCGTGCGTGAGGGTGGCGCGAGGATCATGAGATTCACACCTGTGCCGGGTCTCATGCGCTATATCGTGGAAAAAGGATTTATTGCGGTTAACGGGATTAGCCTGACGGTAGTTGCCAGGGATGCCGGCTCTTTCCGGGTCTCCATTGTTGCATATACCGGGGAACATACGACGCTGGGTACCCTTGAGCCGGGGGATCTGGTTAACCTTGAGATAGATATTATCGCCAAGTATGTCGAACAGCTCGTCAGGCCGGAGAGGTCCGGGGTGACACTGGATTTTCTGAAAGGAAGCGGCTTTCTTTAAGCCGGGTCCTGAAACATTTATCGCCACAAGACTTTACCTCCTGCTTTGGTGTATAATTTCCATCTCAATGGCATGACAGAAAATCAGCAATGAGCATTCGGAAATGCTATCCCATGAAACGGAGCCAGTCTCATGGTTAGCTTCAGGAAATCAGTTTCTGGATGGTTTTCAAGTTTTTTAGCCCGGTTGCATAACCGTAGAATATTCATAAGGGAATGGGATGATAAAAAAATCTGGCCTGCGGGTGATTGTATGTATCGCTTTGTTTTCTCTTCTTTGTCTCCCGTCTTCCTGTGCGAAAGGGGTCACCAAAGAGGATTATGATAAATTGAGCAAGGATCTCTCCGATGCGAAATTTATGATTGCCTCGCTGGATATAGATAATGAAGTCCGGGCAGAAAACATGGCGGAGGCTTCCGTCTATGCCTCTTTTCTGGACCTTCTGATGTATCAATCTTTGAAAGAAGAAGGCATACCGGTTCGTTTTAATTTTGCCGATGAAGCCAGCTGGCTTGAAGAGGTGTTCTACAGGGCAAGTGTGATGGAAGACCAGAAGCTGATTGACCTGTTGCATAAAACGGTGGGAGATGGGTTATCAATCAACCTGGTGGCTGATTACTGTATCGCTCATATCAGAGAGGCGTTAAGGTCATAATTAGAAGTTATCCGGAAACACAGTATGCCGAGATAGAGCATGTGACATGCTCAGGTTCGAGGGGAACAGTTTTCGGATAGCTTGTAACCTGAGAGGGTAATTCTGACTCAGTCAGAGGAGGAACAGTTATGGGACTTTCAAGTGTTGATGAGGCAATTAAAGATATCAGGGCGGGCAAATTTGTCATTGTTGTGGATGATGAAAACAGGGAAAATGAGGGCGACCTGGCTATTGCTGCGGAAAAAATTACCGCCGAAGCGATCAACTTCATGGCGGTTAATGCCAGGGGTCTGATTTGTATGCCTGTTATCGGGCAGCGTCTGGATGAACTGGAGCTGCCTTTAATGGTGCAGGCTAATACGGCGAAGTATTCTACCGCTTTTACCGTTACCGTTGAGGCAAGACGCGGTGTCAGCACCGGTATCTCGGCGGCAGACAGGGCAGTGACGGTTAAAGCCATTCTGGATCCAAAAACCGGACCTGAAGACCTGGTACGTCCCGGGC
>JBDRFO010000031.1:0-3893 GCA_043818655.1 Chloroflexota bacterium | reverse complement strand
GGTTGAACCCCGTTATCTGGTTATCCGCACGATCGGTGGTGATGTAAGCACCGGCGGTAAACTCATCAGGGATGATCCTGATGTTGTCAGTCGCAATCCGGTTTTCTTTCAGCCATTCAAAATATCGCACGTAATCACACCCGATGGTCGCCAGGACAAGAGGTCTTTCTCCCATCAGGGAAAGGGTATAGGCAATATTCCCTGCCGTACCGCCGAATTTTTCAACCATACCATCAACGGTAAAGCTGACGTTCAAATCTTTTATCTTCTCCGGGAGGATATGGTCGGAAAAATACCCGGAAAAGTTCATGATCCTGTCATATGCCAGCGAGCCGGAAACAATAATATCCATCATCACCTCAAATCAATTTGAACCAGGCACTAATATCAGCACCTTTTCGCACTTCCATGTTATCCCAAATCTAGTTTTAAAGGCAGTCATGCAGGTTATTTTATCTTACTATCTCGATTCCCCGGATAGCTTCAAAAGGAGCCGCCCGACTAGAGAATACAATTCCCGACTCGCACCTGTCAAGATACGAGATATGGTGGGCTTCTTCTTTAACCGGGCTGCCAAATACCTGCTCTCATCCCGTGGCTTTGCCTGCCGGTTTCCGGTGTTCCCACAATAAAGAAGCCAGTTTGATTGACGCCACCAGGCTTTTCGGGCTAGCAGTGCCCTTCCCTGCCTTGTCAAAGGCAGTCCCGTGGTCTACGGACGTCCTGATAATGGGTAAACCAAGGGTGATATTGACGCCTTCGTCAATCCCCAGCATTTTAATCGCAATATGTCCCTGGTCATGATACATGGCAACAACGGCATCAAACTCACCCTGCGCCGCACGAAAAAACACGGAATCGGGCGGTAAAGGTCCGGTGACGCTGAATCCCTGGCGACGCGACGCGGCGACGGCAGGAACAATAATCCTTTCCTCTTCATCCCCGAAAAGCCCGCCTTCGCCGGCATGAGGGTTTAGTCCCGCCACGGCAATGTGCGGGGTAACCACTCCCATCCGGCGGACGGCATCATCGGCAATGCCGATAACCGTCAGGATACGCTTCGGGGATAAACGCTCCGCCACCTGACGCAGGGAAACATGGGTCGTCACATGGATCACACGCAGCCGTCCTGAGACCAGCATCATGGCAATATCACTGACCCCGCAGAGTTCCGCCAGAAGCTCGGTGTGACCGGGATACTGGTAGCCTGCCCTGTTCAGCGCCTCCTTGCTGATGGCCGAGGTTACAATGGCATTAACCTTACCCGACAGGGCAAGCTCCGTTGCCTGTTTAATATACGCAAAGGCAGCCCTCCCCGCCATCGCATCAATCCGGCCACGCTCAAGACGGCTGAGGTCAATATTTTGCAGGTCAATGACGTCAAGTGCGCCGTCCTGAAACCGGGCTTCTTCCAGCGTGCGTATTCCCCTGACCTTCAGTGCTGCTTTCGTAATCTCAAGAGCCGCCTGCATGGTGGCTAAATCCCCGATTACCACCGCCCTGGCGATATCCTGTATTTCCCTGCCGGCAAAAGCCTTCGTAATAATCTCCGGTCCCGTGCCTGCCGCATCACCCATGGTGACGGCAACGATCGGTCTTGCTTCCCGGTTCATGAGAAATCCCCCTTTTACATGCAATGCAGCTTTACAAACCATCCGGAAACATCACCTGCTGTGACCGGACAAACGCAATACCCGGCATAGATACGAATTTGTGGGTTTATCCCTCATCCTTGAATCCTGCACGGCGATGACTGCCGTCGCAGAAAGGCATTTTTCGAGAGGCGCCGCAGCGACAGAGCGAAAAAACCCTGCCTGTCTCAATAAGTTCTCCACCCTCTTTTCGCAGGAGACAGTCCCCGGTAACCTTTAAGGGACCATCCTTTATCACGCTGATGGTCGTGATATCAGCTTCCTTCTCCCCCTGTATTTGATAGCTTAATGCCCCCGGCAGGACATCGATCAATAACGCCCTTTATTTTTTCCTCATCGGCACTATCAAGATTAATCCAGGGACGCCGGTTGATGTCAAAAACCTCCGGCAACTCACCAACGCAGATGCCGGCATGGACGCATTTATCGCTGTCCCAGTAAACGGTTAATTTGCCTTTTTTGTAGCTTCGTTTCATATCGTTAATCCTTCCGATAGAATCAGAGTGGTACGTTAACCACTGCATAACAGCAAGTGAAAGTATTGAGATAGGGAAGATATTTATGTGAAGTTATTTCCGGAGGTATCACTGCTGCAAGCCATCCAGAAACCGTTTTTCTGAATATGAACAGGTAATGTGCCCTATCTCAGAATGCCGAGTTTTTAGATGACTGCTAAAGAGTGCTCTTTTTGTCCTCGTCTGCCAGTGATCTCAGGAAAGCGTTGAACTTCGCGATGTTTTCTTCCGTCCCCTGCAGTTGCCAGAAAGGCGTCACTGTCAGGTTCCAGTATTCCGCCAATCCCCGCTGGCATTCCCGGCGGTACAGTCCCGGCGCCCACTCGCGACAGGCGGTCGGTCGCACCGGATGAATCTGGCAGCGCGCTTCCTTCGTGCCCGGAAGGTATTCCAGGAAGAAACACGCCCCATCTTTCTGGCGAAGAAGATGATCCTGCTGCGAATACCAGTGCAGGCTGCCGTATTCTTCAATGAAGACATCAAGAGCAAGCCCTGTTCGCTCGGAAATACGCTGCGCTTCTTCCAAGCTGAGAAAAACCCTGTAGTAAGTGCAACACAGACCGCAACGAAAACAGGCAATTGCAGACTCATCTAAGGGGTCAAACTGGATGCCCTCCGGAGAAGCACATTGGTCATCTTCAAAAATATCATGCATCAGTCTTCCTCGCACAAAGCCCTAACAGCCCGGTAAATTCAATCAGAAGATGACAATTGCCTGAATTCAGGTCTTCCCCGGAATGAACCTCAAGTGTCCGGATGAGATTCCGGATGGCGACCCCGAGGGGATTCGAACCCCTGATCTCCACCGTGACAGGGTGTCATGTTGTATTCCTGGAGACCTGTACCAAAGTATCGCATACTAAAGGCCGTCCCAAAGTCCGTGCTGGTGGTAACAACCGTTTCTGGTCTGGCCAATATTGCTTTCGCTGTCATAGTCCAATCTTCAAGCATTGATATCACCCAAAAAGACCCTACCCGATTATCCGGTCAGGTAGGTCTGGCTCTTTCTGCAGTCTCTCTATTTCCTTCTTTGGAATAAGGGTGCGCCCGCCAATCCTGACGGCGAGGATTTTCTCGTCCCGAATCCACCGCCAGATGGTAGCCACGCCCTTACCGAGGAGCTTGGCCGCTTCCTCTGGCCCGTAGGCATCGACGACTGCATCTACCTTGATAGTTACCCTTGTCATTAGCCCACCTCGCTCTGATGGTTTAGTCTATCACATGCCGCTGGCTGGCTGTCAAACCGACTTCGCCCGGAGCCAGCTATTCGTCCTCAAGGCTTACCCAGCCACGTTTTAACGCCTCGTGCACCGCCTCGGTACGTGAGCCAACCCCCAACTTACCAAAAATGCTCATGAGGTGACCCTTCACAGTCCGCTCGGCGAGGCCGAGGTATCCGGCGATATCCCGGTTGCCCATTCCTCTTGCCGCTAGCTTTAACACCTCGGCCTCTCGACGTGTTAGGTGTTGGCCAAAATCAAGCGCTACTGGCTGTGGCCTGACGGCGTGCTTCAGGAGTCTCTTTTCCACTAGCGGGTCACAGACAAACTGTCCGGCTTGCACCATCCGGATGGTCTGCGCCAGCTCCTCGCCTTTGGCACTTTTCAGGAGATAGCCGCCGGCACCCGCTCTAAGCAGTTCGAGACATTCCTCTTCGTCGCGCGAAGTGAGGACGAGTATGGTCTCCTCCGGATGCTCCGCCTTAATCCGTTTGATAACGTCCACG